>CAJXHW010000060.1 GCA_913054565.1 uncultured Kordia sp.
TTGTATAGGGACTACTTTTTCAAACAGATCTGTAATTAAATATTGAAGTGAATCTGGGGTAGCTTCTCTAAAATAACCTAATAAATCTTGACTAGTCGCATACCTATGGGTTGCTGTTTTTAGTCTCCCGTTTGTGGTATTCCAATCTTGAAGAAAACGCCTTAGTGCTTCGTTTACAAGCTCCTCTCCTATTGCTTTTTGCAATTGATACATGTTAATAGCTCCTTTGACATAATATACATAATCTTGATCCTCTACCAATGCTAAAGAGGGCTCCTTATCTTCTTTACCTTTCCCTTCTTTATATACCTCTTTTTGAAACTCTAAAAATTGAAGTAACTTTTCTTCTGAATACTCCTCTCTTAAAACCATCATAGCGGCATACTGCGACAATGTTTCTAAAATAAAAAGCCTTCCTTGTACATTTGCTGCTTCTACCTGCATTCCAAACCATTGGTGTGCAATTTCATGTGCAGTGACATAAAATGCCATATCTACATCTTTTTTATCATCTATATCTAAAACAAACCCTATAGATTCTGAAAAAGGAATGGTTCCAGGAAACGATTGTGCAAATTGCGCATACCTTGGAAATTCCATAATGCGTAATTGCTTGTATTGATATGGGCTAAAATTTTCACTATAATAATCTAACGATGCTTTCATTGATTTCATCATTCTATCAATGTTATACTCATGCTCTTTATGATAGTAAATCTCTAGATCAACAGGGTTTGTTGTAGAGTCCTGATGAGGCATCCATGTATCTTTTTTTGTTTCATAGCTAGCTGAAACAATGGAATAAAAATTAATCATTGGAATTTCCATTTTATAATGAAAATAATTGCGATTATTTTTTGTCCATTTGCTCACTAAACTCCCAGGAACTATGGCAGTTTGATCTTCTGAAGTACCAATAGTCATTTCGAAAGTTATACCATCAGAGTCCCCTCCAGACCTTGCATTATGCAGCTCATTCACATCTTCTCTTAATGCTTTACTGAGTCTTTTAGGTAAATGAAATTCTATACGTTTCTTTATATCTTGAAGCTCATACTTTTTGGTATATCCTATAGTTGGAAAGTTTTCGTTATTGAAAAAAGTTCCGTTTTCAACAATAGCCGTGTTCGATCCTGAAGCAGAGAATCCTTTAGTTGCATAGGTTTGTCTGAAACTCATTTTAATTGAATCACCTGGTTGTAAAGCTTTATACAATTCATAAATAGTATAATGGTATTTACTGTATTGTCTATTAACTTCAGCTCCACCTTCAAAAGTGATGTCTTCTATAATTACATCATCTTCTATTATTTTTTGAATATGCACCTCATTCATTGCAATCGTATTGGTGTTTTTAAGAATGTAATATCCTTCAACTGTGTAGTCTCTTTTGGAAGGATATAACTCAACTTTTAAATTGGCATTTACAATTTTTGGTTGTGGTAAATATTCAAACTTTTTTAATGTTTTTTCATAAGCAACTCTAAATTCTGTAACTTCAGAACTAGTCCAATAGTTGTTTAATACATTAGTGTTGTAAAAAATGAGACTACCAAGTAAAATAAATAGCATAGAAATAACACTTCCAAAGATAAAGAGTGGTTTACTTATTCTTTTTTTACTGATTTTTAGACGTTTTAAGAGGTTAGTCTCTGTACCTCTTACCATGAAAAGTGATCCAATTATAAGTAGTAGTATTCCGAAGAATAACCAATAGGATTTAATCAATAAATAGGGTTTTAAAGAATCACCATAACCATTCATATCAGAATATGTTCCTAGAGAGCGTCCACCAAAAAAATACAAATCGTGATTGAAGCCAAAAACACCCATGGTAATGGTCAAAATAAATAAAATAATGACTACCATAATACCCACAAACTTGTGGTTTACCAAAGCTTGAACAAAGAAAGCTATAAATGTAAATAAAGCTAAAGACGGTAATATTTCAAGGAAAAACCCAGAGAAGTATACCGGAAATTCGTAGTTATGATACCCATTTAGGCTCTGAAAAATAATACCAGAACTAATCAAAGCAAGCATTAACACTATATAAATAAGATTAAGAGCAATGTACTTGCCTGCGAAGTTTATAAAACTAGACATTGCTGTGGCATCGTAAATCAAGTTTAATTTGGCGCTTCGTTCTTTCCAAACCAATTCGCCAGAATAAAACACCAACAGAATAATGAAAAAATATATTGATGTTTCTTTTAGTTCTTCTACTATAAAATAGGTTGCAGGATAACTATCTACACCATATACTGTACCAAGATTGATAGAATTAATAAAGATGATAATCATTCCACAAATGACAATCCCCCAAAAAGATGATTGCTTGCAAATACTTATAAAATAGAACCAAGAGAATTGTTTTAATTGTACCAATTCTGAAATCAATCCATATTGTTTTTTAGCATTGGGTATTGCTATATTACTAGCTTCATGAGAACTTTTATTAGTGTGTTCTTGCTGCTTTTTTCTTTTTGATTTCTTTTCTTTAACCACATTAAAATTGAATTTTTTAAAGCCAAAGATTAATGAGAGTATTCCAAGAGAAAACCAAAACAATTTGTTATACAATAGTGCTCCAATAAAAGGGATGCTTTGTGTGCTTTTCTCTACAACTGACCAAGATTCTGTAGCAAAATTGATGGTTGTGAGTGAAAATGGATCAAGAACAGCTTGCCAAAAATCATCAGTAATCGCTTTTGAAAGCATGAATACTACAAACAGAATAACACCTTGTGTGTATACTACAACTAGATTTCTGCTCAATGCTCCAGTGACAAAAAATAGAGATGCTCCAAAGAATAAGATTGGTAAGGTTACTGTAAGAAATGTTTTTAAATACATACCTGCATTAAATTCTAATAGATCAGCTGTACTGTTCCAGGGCATAAATTCACTGAGCATCATACCAAAGAGAATCCCTGAAAACACAAATAGCAAAACAGAAAATGATCCTAAGAACCGACCTAGCAAGTACTCTTTTTTACTGATAGGTGTAGAAAAAATGAGTGATTCTATATTGTATTCAAAATCTCTTAGTACAGAAACACCCATAATCATTGAGGCTAAAATCATGAATATTCCAGAAATAGCTCCCATAGTTTTAGCAATCACTATTGGTGAGTTCTTTTTCATCAACCCTAAATCTGTACCCTGAAATATAAAGTCTACTCCTACAATTGAAAATAGAAAGAGAAATAAGAAGAACACATAGGTGTCTGGCCGTTTGATTCTATATTGTATTTCAAATTTTAAAATATGATACCACATAATTAATTAGATTTAGAGTTCGTGTTATTAAATATTTCTGAGAAATACACATCTTCTAATTCGGCATTTATAAGAGAAAAACCATTTCCAGGATTTACATCACTTAGAATGTGTATGGTTGGTTTTCCTAGAAATAACTTTTCGCTAATCACTTGATAGTTTTCTTTGTAAAGAGATAGTTCTTGCTTCTCGATTGTTTTTTTATAGACTTTGTCTTTTAGACTCTCTAGTATTTGAAGCGGCTGACCTTTTAAGCACACCTGACCTTGATTAATGATTGCCATGTTTGTACAGAGTTCTTTTACATCGTCAACAATGTGTGTAGATAAAATAACAGCAGTATGCTCCCCTAGTTCACTTAAAACATTGTAAAATCGATTCCGCTCTAAAGGATCCAATCCAGCTGTTGGTTCATCCACAATAAGCAGCTTTGGATTGTTTAATAAAGCTTGTGCAATCCCAAAGCGTTGCTTCATCCCGCCAGAAAACCCTTTAAGGTTTTGCTTTCTTACTTCGTATAAGTTAGTTTTATGCAATAGTGCTTTCACTAATTCTTGACGTTCATTTTTATGAATAATTCCTTTTAGCACTGCAAAATGATTGAGTAAGACTTCAGCAGATATTTTAGGATACAAACCAAATTGTTGTGGTAAATACCCTAACACTTGACGTAACTCGTTTTTTTGTTTTAACACATCGATATTTCCAAGCTTTATTGAACCTTGATCTGCTTCTTGCAGTGTAGCAATGGTTCTCATTAAAGTAGATTTTCCTGCACCATTTGGTCCTAACAGCCCAAACATTCCTGTAGGAATTTCTAATGAAATGTTTTGCAATGCTTTGATACCATTTGAGTATGTCTTTGATAAATTGTCAATAATCAGATCCATATGTTTTGTTTTTATTGATTTAATTGATGCAAACTTATATGGTATCACAGTTGTGAAAAAGAATAAGTGATGCATCTCTACGCAAGTGTGACACAAACACTTTTGAACGATATAAACGTACTTTGTCACTACTAAATAGCGATTTATCCCTTTGTAAGTATTGTATATCAACTAATTTGTAGGAGGGGATTTATTTAGTTAATATTGACATATGAAGTTGAAAATATCAGATAGAAAAAAGAAAATCATAAGAGGGATTTCTAGAATAACACTTGTAGTTATAGGGTTAATCCTTGTCATATTTAATGACACCTTTGGCAAGTTAGAAGGATTTACGGAGTTTATTGCATTGTACTTCATTCTTGTATTCATCACAGTAATATATTGGGTTTTTAAACAAATAAAATCAATTCTTCGTTTAAAGAATGAAAAAGAGAAAACAGAATTATTACATTTAAAAAGTCAGGTAAATCCACATTTCTTTTTCAATACACTTAACAATTTATACGGATTAATGGAGAAAGACTCCAAGGAACGGAAAATGGTGCTCAAGCTTTCTGACATGATGAGATATAGCATCTATGAAGGGGAAAAAGATTGGGTAACCATGAAAGATGAATTCGATTACTTGAAAAATTATATTGAGCTACAAGGAATTCGTTATCATAAAAAATCTGATATACGATTTAATCATAAAATTGAGAACCCTGATGCCAAGATTATGCCTTTGTTGTTTATTATTCTATTAGAGAATGCCTTTAAGCATGGTTTAGAAAACTTGGAAAAAAACGCATATATTTATATTTACTTAACTGAAACTAATAATAAAGTGAATTTTGTAATTGAAAATAATTTTGAATTACAAGAATCGTCTAAAAAAGAAGGAATAGGCTTAAAGAACTTGCAAAGAAGATTGGCATTAGTATATCCAAAAAAGCACTCTCTTACTTTTAATACAGATGCAAATGTTTATAAAGTTACACTCTCTTTAACCTTAAAATAATGCGATATCTAATCATAGATGATGAACATATAGCCCATAAGATTATTATGGAATACTGTGAAATGCTTCCTCATATGAAGTTGCAGAAAAACTGCTATAGTGCTTTGGAAGCGCTTGAGTATATGAATACACATCCAGTTGACTTAATCTTCTTAGATTTAAATATGCCTAAACTTAAAGGTTTTGAATTTTTAAAGACATTAGCTTCCCCTCCTAAAGTTATTGTTACTACTGCATATAGTGAGTTTGCTTTAGAGGGGTATGAACTTAACATTCAAGATTACTTACTAAAGCCTTTTAGTTTTGAACGTTTTTTAAAGGCTATGAACAAAGTAATGGATTCCAGCTCTCATACAACTAATTCAATTTTAGAAACAAGCGATACTACATCAAAGCGCATCTTTCTTCGTCAAAACAAATCGCATATACAGCTAGAAGTTGACACTATTTTATTTATAGAAGCTGCTGGAAATTATACGAAAATTATTTCTAAAAATGAGACGATTACAATTAGAGATAAAATATCAGGCATACTAGAATCACTTCCAGCAAAAGATTTTATACAAGTGCATAAATCTTTCGCAGTTGCTACAAAATATATCAAAAGAATTGATGGAAATAGAATTCACATTGAAAACCATACAATTCCAATTGGTAAATTATACAAAGCCAACCTTAATAGCATCTTGAACTAGAGAATTTATTAAATATCATTTCGTAGATATATTATACTACTACTAATTATATAAAACACTTAATCCACTCCAATTCTATTTATTCAATTGAAGTTATATAAACTATTCCTTAGGCCTTAGTGTTTCAATAATCTTCGCATCCACCCAAAATATATCTACATTTTCATAATTGTCTGATCCTACATTTCTATTAAAGAAAAGATATTTACCGTCTGGTGTAATACTAGCAGAAGCTTCCCAAGCGGTTGTGTTTATTTGATCTCCCAAATTAATTCCATTCCCCCAAGTACCATCTTTTTGTTTAAAACTGATATAAATATCAGAATCTCCAATACCTTCTTCCTTTGTAGCATCAAATAATAAATAAGACTCATCTGGAGCTATAAAAGGATGACTTAAAAAAGTCCCAGTGTTTATTGCTTTGGGTAAGGCTTTTGGCTCTTCATGTTTGCCGTTAATTAAACGTGAATAACGAATAGGAAATGCGGTATCTCCTTCTTTATAGGTATCAAAATAATACGTGCCATTAGCTGAAGATGAAAGCCTCATAATATACATAGAATCATTACTTACAGTTGGAGGTTCAAGCTTTTGTATTTTTGACCACCCAGATTCCGTTCTTTTTAGGTATCTGTCACCTAAATGCATGATTTCACCATCTGGAGATATTACTGGTCGTCCTATCCATGGAGATGCTATTTCTGATTTTTCCCACGCCCCATTAGTTTCATTGTATTTATATTCGTAAAAAGCTGATTTTTTGTTTTCTTCGCCTCTTCTAATAAAATAAAACGCCTTCATATCTGAGGCAAATGCACCATCGTATTCATAAATTTCTGTAGACACAAGACCTGGAGCAAAAGGAATAGCTGTCATTCCTGGTGGTTTCTGCCCTAGATATGGGTTTTCTATAGTGGTTACGTCATTCCCTTTTGTTTCTTGTTTTTTAGTGCACCCTTGTAAAGAAAGTATTCCTACAAGTATCAAAATAGTATATAAATTTTTCATTGTTTTTAGTTTTTCTGCTTTGTTATTTTTTTGTTTGAAGCCACACGGAATCCAAAATATTCATACAACTCGCCAGTAAAAGTACTTCCGTAGCGGAAAGCAACACTACTAAAAGTGGCATTAAGGTTCCAGCCACCGCCACGTATTACTCTTGCATCTCCATTAGTAGCACCCATAGGGTTGTTTTTAGGGCTATTGGCATAATAATCGCCTCCGTATTTATCCATACACCATTCAAAAGCATTACCGCTCATATCGTAAAGCCCTAATTCATTGGCTTTTTTGCTCGCTACAGCATTTGTTTTCTTGTTAGAATTGCCATCATACCAACTCACATTAGTTATGTTTTTTGCACCGCTGTATTTATACCCTTTGGCTTTATTACCACCACGAGCGGCATATTCCCATTCTGCCTCATAAGGAAGGCGTACTTTTTGGCCTAATTTATCAGAAAGCCAATTGGTATAATTTATAGCATCTTGCCAGCTTATATTTACTATGGGATGATTGTTTTGCCAACCCCAACTAGGTTCTTTGGGCATGGCTACTCCTGTGGCGTTGCAATAATAGCGGTATTGGGCTACGGTAACTTCGGTTTGACTTATATTAAAACTCTTAAGCATAACCTCGTGGGTGGGTCGTTGATCTTTATTGCCTTGGCCCCACTCGTCACCCATTGTAAAAGTACCGCCTTGTACATGCACAAATTTTGGAAGGTTTTGTCCAAAGCTAGTATTTGTTATTAAAAGTAGCGCTAAAAGCAGTAATTCTATGTTGTTTTTCATGTTTATTTTTTTGAGTTAAACACTATAAAAGAGATAGTAAATACTTAGATTAATCTACTATTCTCATGCAAACGTATTTTAAAGGATAAATGAAAAATTGTAAAATAGATGAGCACTATTTTCTATCGGCTATATATCTTGTATTAACGGAGAATATGCTACATCCGTTAAAAGTGTAATTTGGGCAATAGATTAGTAAGGTTCGTCTTTTTTAAAGCGGCACTAGGTTTATATTTTATATATTTATCCGCAATGGATAAAAGAAATAACTTGATCGATTGGATCATTCAGAACAGATTCATTTCACACCTTATGTTTTGGTTTTTAGTGTTTATAAGTTTGCCTATTTTGGCTGCATTAAATTCCGGAAGTATTGAAAAGACTGTCACCCATTCATTAGCTCTTTTACCTGCCCAATTATTAGCAAGTTATTTTTTAGTCTATTATCAGGTCCCAAAACTTTTATTTAAAAAAAAATACCTCAGATTTGGAATTTCATTTATACTATCTGTTTATGTGTTTTTAGTGATTTCAAACCTTTCAAGCATCTACTTGTCTGAACTTCTTACGCCTAATAGTTTCAAAGAGAAAACATTGATAGAAATTTTATCAGCCCCATTTCACTTGGCTGTAGTGTATTTTCCTTCTGTCTATGTCTTTGTTTTTTTAATGCTTATGATTAAGGCATTTAAAGATCGTTTTGAAGAACGTCATCAATTGGAAGTATTACAAAAGGAGAAAGCAACGACTGAACTTAAATTTTTAAAATCGCAAACAAACCCGCATTTCTTGTTTAATACATTAAATAACTTGTATGCATTAACATTAGACCAATCTGAAAAAGCACCAGATGTTGTTTTAAAACTGTCTGACATGTTAGATTATATGCTTTATCAGTGTAAAGACGCTGAAGTTCCTCTAAAAAAAGAGATCGATTTTATACAAGATTATATAGATTTAGAATCGCTACGGTATGGTAATAAGTTAACATTAAATTTCACACATCATCTTCATAGCCCTAATGTAATGATCGCACCTTTGATTCTGATATCATTTATCGAAAATGCTTTTAAACACGGTGCTAGCAATAATCTTAAAGATTCAGTCATTGAAATTGATTTAACAACAAACCAAGAACAGCTTTGCTTTAAAGTTTATAATACAAACCCTATCAAGATTGAAAGCAGTAAGAATAATGAATCACATTACGGAATTGGGCTTTCCAATGCGAAAAGACAATTAGAGTTGAACTATAAAAATAACCATGACTTGAAAAGCACCAAAACAGACAATGATTTTCAGGTAGTATTAAACATTAATTTAAAATAATATGGGAATTAGATGTATGGTTGTAGATGATGAGCCACTAGCAATTAGGGTACTTGAAAAGCACATTATGGAAGTGCCAGATCTTGAACTTGTAGCAACATTTGACAATGCCATAAGTGCTGGTCATTTTTTGCAAGATACTAGTATTGATCTATTGTTCTTAGACATTCAAATGCCTGTAGTTACAGGGATCGACTTTATAAAAAACACACATATCCAACCAAAAGTCATATTAACCACTGCCTATAGAGAACATGCTTTGGAAGGGTATGAACTAGATATCATAGATTATTTATTAAAACCAATATCTTTTC
>CAJXHW010000061.1 GCA_913054565.1 uncultured Kordia sp.
TTAAATTAATTTTTGAAATGTCAGATGTGGGTATATAAGTAGACATTGACTTATTTATTTCCGAAAACAAACTGTCATATTGTTTCGAATAGTCGACCACCTTAGTGTCAAAAAATTGAATATTATAATACGTTCCGAAAACCTCTCCTGAACTTAAGCTTTTCTGAAGCTTATTTTCTTGTTTACAAGAAATACAGATTAAAAATAAGAGAACTAATTTTTTCATTTCAAAATTTCTAATACAAGTCCACATCAAGCAACTGTGGCCCCGTATAATTTAATAAATATGGTTCATCTAAATAAACAGGTGATCCTTCATTATCTTTATTTCCTAAACCAACACCTGCATACATGACTTTCGCATTATTATTTCTAGCATGCTCTCTGAATGTTTCCATCCAAACTACATCATATTTTTCTGGGTCTTCTGGCAATAACACTACCTTTACTATAACAAAATAATATTGTGCATTTTTATCAATACATACATATTGAGGGTTTCTTTTTAACTGACTATTAATTGCCACGAACTCATAGCCTTGAGCTTCTAAATCTTTACCAACTATGTTCATTGCTAAATTATGCAACTCTTGTGTAGATAATGGTTTTCGCATTATTACTTCTTTTTATTTCTTTTGTTATAATTTTTGTCGCCCCTAGTTTTAGGTTTCTTGTACTTCTTAGCTATTTCACGTCTATATGACCCTCCAAGATTTTCTTTACTATTTTTTTCACTTTTTTCATGAAAAGCTGGTCCAGGCGCATCTTCATCAGTTGGTCTGGTATGTGGATTGTTACGTTCAATATGTTTTGGACGTTCTTCAGGTGTTAATCGCTCAGAGATTTCTACGTCTTCTGGAAACGCCATTTTTGGTATTTGATAAGCCATCAACTCTTCAATTGCAGTCTTATCTTCGTGTTCTTTTTCTGTAGAAAATAAAATCGTATTTCCCTCATGCTCAGCTCTACCTGTTCTTCCTATACGATGCATGTAATTTTCAGGAAAGTTTGGTGTATCAAAATTAATTACGTGCGTAATTTCATCTAAATCTAAACCTCTAGCCATTACATCTGTAGCTACTAATATTCTATTTTCTCCTTCGTCAAATTGACGAATAGAACGGACTCTATAATTTTGAGTTTTGTTGGAATGAATCACACAAACTTCAGAACCAAAAATACCTTCAATTGCTTCAAATAACCTATCGGCACTTTTCTTATTTGACACAAACACCAACACCTTACTAAAAGTATCTTTATCTTGAATTAAATGCGCTAACAAATTAACTTTTGTGTAAAAATTTGGCACATCATAACATTGTTGTGCAATATTATCTAGTGGAGTACCACTTACAGCAATCGAAATTTTTTCTGGCGATCTAAAAAAATCTATAATCAATTCATCCACATCATCAGTCATTGTAGCTGAGAACATAATATTCTGTCGTTTAGGTGGCAAAACATCAAATATATTTAGCAATTGAAAACGAAATCCTAAATCAAGCATTACATCTACTTCATCAATAACTAATTTCTGAACCGCTTTTAAGTTTACTGCTCTACTCAACGCTAAATCGTACAATCTTCCTGGGGTAGCAACAATAATATCAGTACCCTGAGACACAGCCATTTTTTGCGTATTAATGTTTGTTCCACCATACACACCTAGAACGCGTACATTAATATACTTTGCTATTTTTTCAATTTCTTCAACAACTTGTAAAACCAATTCTCTTGTAGGTACTAAAACCAAAACCCTAGGGTTAACTTGTTTAGAAAATTTTAAATCACGTAAAATTGGCATCATATAGGCAAATGTTTTACCTGTACCAGTTTGTGCAATACCGACTACATCTTTACCAGAACGCACCACATTAAATGCTTCTGCTTGTATTGGTGTTGGGTGCTCAAACCCTAAATCATCAATAGCGTATTGCAATTGATTGGATAAACTCAAATCTTTAAACGTAATCATTCCTACAAATTTTGTGCAAAGATACCATTTCTAAATTTTAGAACACTTAACTATTGTAAAAACAAAAAACCGATGCTTTTCAGCATCGGTTTTGAACCTCTTAATTAAAGTTTATAATTATTGAATAATTATTTTCTTAGTTACGGATTTTGCTCCATCGTTAACCTGCAATAAATACAATCCTGAAGACACATTGTTTAATTTAACTATTTCATTAAATGTTGACTTAGGTTCGTACATTTTTGCATATACTTTTCTTCCTCTTACATCAAAAACCTCTACAGAGATATCATTCGTAGCATTTGACGTAAAATTTAATGCAAAATTACCATTATTCGGGTTAGGGTAAACCGCAAAGTTCTCTATAGTATTCTCATCAACTTCTAACAAAGGTTCCGCAGAACAAATTTCTAAACTATAGTTTAAAAACTCCCCTCCATCATCTTTATGACTATCAGTTGCAGTTAAAATCCAATCTCCATTAAGTCCTTCACCATCAAAAACTGATAATGCCTCTTGAGGAATGGTAACTCCTCCAACTGATGGAGAGGTAGTACTACATACTAAAGCCGTTCCTTCATCATCATAGGTTACATATATATCATCAGTACCATCATCACACACACTGTTTCCTAATAAAATTATTTCTGTTCCAGCTGGCGAAGTTAATTTTAAATCCATGTCACCAGCCCAAAGGTGCTGAATATTGATCGACACATTCATGTCAGTAATTGTACTAGCAGATGAAACTCCACTTATTGTTATTGTAGAAGTTAGTGTAAATGGATACTGATTTGGATTTCCTCCACTTGGAATAGTAATATTATTTTCTGTTGAATTATATACTGTGCAACTTGGCGTTACCGTAGTAAAGCTTCTAGAAGCAGAATACGTTCCTGTTCCACAAGTATTTTCAGGAGCCACTCTCCAGTAATACGTCGTATTTGGTTGTAATCCGCTAATTTCTATTTGATCAGAATTTGACATATATGTACCAACCATAGTCGAGAAAGCCATATCAGTAGCCACTTGAATAGTATAGCTGGCAGCATTTACATCTTGATTCCATGTTAAAGGAGTAATAGTTCCAACTCCTGTTGCTCCGTTTGGCGGAAACACTAATGATTGTGCTCCAAAAGTATCGCTATATACGTTAACTGTAATTACATCCGTTCGTGTTACCGTAACACTTTCTGCTGTTACAGTTATTGGATAACTACCAGGAGAAACTCCTGCGGTATTACTCAAGGTCATTGTTAAATTTTGAGTAGTGTTTATGTTATTTACTGAAAAATCAACTATTGAACCAGCTGGATTACCAGTAGCTGAATATACTGTATTTTCATTAAAACCAGAAAAAACTGCATTATTAATAGCTACTGTAGGAGTATCTCCAGTACAAATTGTTTGACTTTTATCAGCAGCATCTACCGTCATTACAAAAGTTGCTGATGATGGTGCCACAATAGAGAAGTTTGTATCTGAAATATCATAAAATATATTATCAGCAGCCTCTACCATTATTCTTGCTGTTGAAGTTATTTGATTTGGTATTTGAATTATTTCTGATCCGTCATTTGGTGTATTTTCTAACAATGTATATGGATAGGTATACCCTCCATCAACTGATAATTTTATATTAACATTTTGGCAGTTTATGGTTGCATTTGCTGTTGCCCCAACATTCCATGTTACTGTTTGGCTGCTTGCTACTTCCCAAGACACAGCAGTATTTGGAGCTGACATAGTAAATGGTGTCACATCTTCTACATTAACTTTCATCAACTCAGAATCTGTTTGACCAATACCATTTGCAAAACCACTCGCATTATCTCTTACTACTAATGCAAAGTTTAATTCACGTGCAACAGATGGTGTTACCTCCCATGTTGGCGTTAAGTTACCAGCAACAACATCTGAAATTTTTGGCATATATCTATCAGGTGAAATTGTTGGTAATATTGAACGGTATACTGGGCCACTTGTAGCTGTACTACTTGGCGCACTAGTTCCCATTCCTCCTGGTTCAGGATCATTTTGAGACCATCCATAAGTATGCTCTGTTATTCCATCAGGATCATTTGAAGCTCCACGTAAAACGAATGGCGTAGACTTTGGTATTGAAAACTCAGCGCCCTCTGTAATTGCTGTTGGTGGCTGATTTGTTAATGGTGTTTCCATTGCACAAGAACTACTAGTTCCTGTTTGAATGTTTGTGGTAATATCTCTAATGTTTACATAATTAAAATGCGCATCACTATTCCCTTGCACATTAGCTGCACAAATACCTGCGTACCCCATAATAGAGCTACCGCTTCCAGGTTCTACTTCAGTAGTACCGTTTCCACTTACACAACCCGAACTTGCCTGAGTATGGTAACCGTCTAATTGATGCCCCATTTCATGTGCTACATAATCAATGTCAAAAGGGTCTCCTGTTGGATTTGACCTACCTGTCATACCTCTTCCTTTAGTAGCACCATTATACACACCTCCTGTTACACTAACACACACACAACCTAAACATCCTGCATTACCTCCTCCAGAAGTATTAAAGTTATGCCCGATATCATATAATGACTCATCATTTAATGTTGTAGTAATTACTTCTTGTGTTTTTGTATTATATTCTCCATTCCAAGGGTCTGTTCCTCCGTTGTAATAGATTAACTCATCATTACGAGCAATAAAGATTAAGGTTATTGCTAAATCTCTTTCGTAAACTTCATTAACTCTATTTACGGTTATTGCCATTTGTGCTTGGATATTTGCTTTTTTTTGAGCATCAGTTCCTGCTCCTGCAAATATAGCTCCATACTCACCTGTACAGGTTTGTGCTAATCGGTAGGTGCGCAACTTCTGATCATCAGAATCTATACGTTTCATAGAAACCTCTTCTTCTAACGAACGCAATCTAACATCTTGATCTGTTAAACATTCGAAACTTTGAGTATCTGCTCCTAACGATTTCTTATCATAAACCATGTAGTACTGTCTATCTTCAGTATATGGATCAACATACATTGAGTTTCGCTTACCTGATAAGGTCATAGTGTGCAAACCAAATTGAGTAACACTAAAACGCATTGTAGCAGTAGGATCATCTACTCCAACAGCCTTATATGTTTTAATCATTGGGAATTTTTCAGCTAATTCCGCTTCCATGATTGGCGATTCGGTAATTCTAAAACGCTCTAATGTTCCTTCTGGCGTTGGAAACTCCGCTATTACATTTGATTTTCCAGAAATCTGCCCTCTAATAGGAGCGTCTTGAATTGTATTTTTAAACGCCTCCATATTTAAATGGAAGACTTCAAATTGTTTTGGGTGTGATGCTCGACTTACTTTTTCTTGACTTTCAAGATTTTTTTCAGTTGTTTTTGTCCAGTATCCTCCTCCATTTTGAGCAAAAAGAACTACTGAAGAAAAAGCCATGCACAAGCACAACAATAGTTTGTTTGGGTAATAATTTTTCATGTTTTTTTGTTTTTTTTAGGATGTACAATATACTACTTCACAAACAATTAACAAAAAAAGCCGACACATTACTGTGTCGGCTTTTTTTACTGTAATAAGCTTAATAAAAAACTAAACTTACTTATTGAATAACTAGTTTTTTGATAGCTCTTTTAGAACCACTTTGTACATCTAACATGTATACTCCTGAAGCCATTGAACTAAAGTCTACTTTTTTAGTAAACGAATCCGATGTATTATTATGTAATTGGCTGTAAACTTTTCGTCCTCTAATATCAAACAACGAAACAGTTACGTCATCATTTGTACTTAAAGTTAATGTTATTTCTCCATTAGATGGGTTAGGGTACACTCCAAAAACATTAAACTGGTTTTCTGTAACAGATAATGGCGCTAAAACATTTAGCGTATAATCTTCAACTTCGCCATCGGTGTTAACTCCACAAGCTATTGGTGTTCCTCCACCTCCACCAGTATACCTTGCCACAACCCTCATAGTTGTATTACCGGTAGCAGCTCCAGAGGGTACAGTAATTGAGTATGGAGATGCATCTGTTGCACCATTACCTACATTATTTGCAGAACCTAAATCGTATTCTTCAGAAGGCAAATCAAATATACAGTTGTGATTCCAATCAATCCAAACCTTAGAAGCAATTGTATATGGCCCATCAGAATTTATCTGAACCGTTAATGGATAAGAACTACCTCTATAGACATCTGTTATTTGAGTTGCAGTTGGTGCTACTCTAAAGTCATTATAACCAACAGCAGTAATATTATCCGTATCCGTCAATGAAGTTGTATTATCTATACTACCTATATTTACACGCGTAACACTTGTTGCATAATCACTTGTTGCTTCCCCTGTACATAATGAACATGTATCGGTAGTAAAACTATAGGTAGAAGAATACGGGCCTGTTACACAAGAACTCGTTCCTCTTACTCTCCAATAATATGGCGTTAATTGATTTAATGCCGGATTAACCATATAAGAATTTGAAGCAACTGTTGCTGACTGTACTATTGAAGTAAAAGCTGCATCGGTTGCAATATCAATATCATAAGATGTTGCGCTAACATCATTATTCCAAGTTAACGTAGGAGATATAACCACTCCAGATTGAGCATCTGTAGGTGAAGTTAATCCTATAGCGTTAATAGAAGACCCTAACACTCTAACATCAACACTAATTGACTGTGTTACAGGCGTTGAACTACCAGTCACAGAAATTGTATAAATCCCAGCAGTAACTCCTGCAAAATTATTTAAAGTCATCGTTGTAGTTCCGTTTGCACTTAAAGGGTTTGAAGAAAAACTTGCCCCAACAGCACCTGGCAAACCTGACGCACTGAATGTAGTACTAGAGCTAAAACCTGCTACTGTAGAAAAGTCTAAATCAATATCAATGCTTCCATTTTGACATACCTGGTTTTCAACACATAAATCTGCTCTTTGTAAAACATATGTTGGTGCAGGATTAGCTATTGTAAAGTTTGTGTCTGAAATATCATAAAAGATATTATCTGCCGCCTCAACCATTATCCTTGCAGTTCCAGAAACATTATTAGGGATAACTATAGGTTCAGAACCGTCATTTGGTGTATTACACGCTAATAAAATAGGGTATGTATACCCACCATCTGTAGACAACCTAATATTGATTGTCTGACAATTGATTGTTGCGTTATTTGTTTGCCCTACATTCCATGTTACCATTTGTTCAGTACCAACATTCCATGTCACACCCGTATTTGGTGCAGACATTGTAAACGGTGTTACATTCTCAACATTAACTTTCATTAATTCAGAATCTGTTTGACCAATACCATTAGCGAAACCACTGGCATTATCTCTTACAACTAAAGCAAAATTTAATTCTCTAGCTACAGATGGTGTAACTTCCCATGTTGGTGTTAAGTTACCAGCAACAACATCTGATATATTTGGCATATATCTATCTGGAGAAACAGTTGGTAAAATAGATCTATATAAAGGCCCATCAACCCAAGTAGATTGTGGCGTACCATTACCTGGAGCTTGTGCTGGGTCATTTTGTGACCAATTATAAGTATGCTCAGCTGTCCCGTCTGGATCAGTTGATGCCCCCCTTAAAACATAAGGAGTAGATCTTGGTATTGTAAATTCTGTTCCTTCAGTAATTGCTACTGGAGGCTGATTTGCTAATGGAGTTTGCGCTCCACATGTACTTACTCCTGTTTGAATATTCGTTGTTATATCACGTATATTAACATAGTTAAAATGTGCATCAGAGTTATTTTGAACATTGGTAGCACAAATACCTGCATACCCCATAATTGAACTCCCAGATGCAGGCTCAACCTCTGTAGAACCATTTCCTGATCTACTACAAGTATTCATTGTATGATATCCGTCAAACTGATGTCCCATCTCATGAGCAACATAATCAATATCAAATGGATCCCCAGTAGGATCCGCTCTACCAGTATAACCTCTACCTTTTTGATTCCCTGTATAAGGAGGTGCTCCATCTAAACAAACACATCCTAAACAACCTGCACTTCCACCACCAGAGGTGTTAAAATTATGTCCGATGTCGTATAATGATTCATCATTTAAAGTAGTTGAGATAACCTCTTGCGTTTTCGTGTTATATTCACCATTCCAAGGATCTGGGTTACTATAATAAATCAACTCATCATTACGAGCTATAAAGACTAGAGTTATTGCTAAGTCACGCTCATAAACTTCATTAACCCTATTGACAGTAACTGCCATTTGTGCTTGAATATTTGCTTTTTTCTGTGCATCTGTTCCAGCACCAGCAAATATTGCTCCGTATTCTTGTGTACAAGTTTGTGCTAAACGATATGTTCTTAGCACTTGATCATCTGAATCTACACGTTGAGGAGACACATCATTCTCTAATGATTTTAATCTCACACCTTGTTCTGTTAAACATTCAAAATCCTGATTATCTGCGCCTAATGAATTTTTATCATAAACCATATAGGTTTTTCTGTCTTCAGTATATGGATCAATATACATTGAATTTCTCTTTCCAGACAAAGTCATTGTATGCAAACCAAAAACTGTAATACTAAAACGCATTGTTGCTGTTGGGTCATCAATACCTACAGCTTTATAGGTTTTAATATTTGGAAATTTAGCTGCTAAACCAGCCTCCATAATTGGAGATTCCGTAATTCTAAATTGTTCGAAAGTTCCTTCTGGTGTTGGAAATTCTGCAATAACGTTAGATCTTCCTGAAAACTCACCTCTTAAAGGCGCACCAACAAGTGATGACTGAAATTTTTCTAAATCTAACTCAAACACTTTAAAGTCTCTTGGGTGTGATGCCCTGTGTACTTTTTGTTTTGAAGCTACTGTTTCTTTAGTTATTGTTTTCCAATACGAATTTTTATTTTGTGCGAATAAAAAAACTGTTGAAAACAACATCAATAAAAGCATTACATGCTTTTTGGGGTAATTTATTTTCATAATTAATTGTTTTTAAAGCTACTAATATAGCAATTGTTAAATTTTTAACAAAAAAAAACCGATGTATTCCTACATCGGTTTTTCCTATCTTAAAGTTATTAGTTTTAATTCAAATCTTATTGAATAACTAGTTTTTTAACAGCTCTTTTGGAACCACTTTGTACATCTAACATGTATACTCCAGATGCCACTGCACTAAAGCTTAATTTTGTTGTAAATACATCAGAATTGTTTTGATTTAGTTTACTATAAATCTTTCTTCCTCTAATATCAAACAACGAAACAGTTACGTCATCATTTGTACTTAAAGTTAAT
>CAJXHW010000062.1 GCA_913054565.1 uncultured Kordia sp.
TTCACTTTCATTTTCAACCTTTAAATATACATCTGCACAAATCACTTTATCAAAAAACTGATCTAACTTATCCATTTTTGTCTGAACGAAATCTATTAATTTTTGATCTGCTACAAAATTTACTGACTGTGTGTTTACTTTCATATTACTTAAGCTTTAAAAAATGAGTATTTAGGTTTTAATATTTCGCGGGTGAGAATTTTGGTAGGTTTCTTTTAGCTTCGCCATGCTATTATGCACGTAAACTTGTGTAGCCGCAAGACTTGTATGACCAAGTAATTCTTTAACCGCATTTAAATCTGCTCCTTCGTTTAACAAATGGGTTGCGAATGTATGACGTAATACATGCGGACTCTTTTTCAACTTAGAAGAAGCTTTACTAAAATACGAATTAATTACCCGATACACAAGCGAATTATAAACTTTAGCACCACTCTTTGTTAAAAATAAATTTCCGCAATCTGCAGTAATCATAACTTCACTTCTTTTACTTAAATAATCACGCATACATCTATTTAATGACGCTACCATTGGCACAATACGTTCTTTATTTCTCTTCCCCAACACTTTAACTGTGTTATTGTTCAAATCTACATCAGAAACCCTCAAACCAATCAGCTCTGCTTTACGTATACCAGTTGCATAAAACAACTCTATCATTAACCGATCACGCACCCCTTCAAATGTATCTTCAAAATAAAGTTCTCCTAATACATTTTCCATTTCTTTAACAGAAAAAGGAATCTGTACCTTTTTTGCTACCTTTAACGCTTTGTGTTTTAACAAAGGAGAGACTTTTATTTGCTCGGTTTTTAACAAGAACTTATAGTAACTTTTTAACGAAGCCATCTTTCTGTTAACTGTTCTATTTCCAACACCTTCTTCCAATAAAAAAACAATCCAGCTTCTTATTTGTGAATAACCACAATCGTGTATCAAACTAGAATCATACGTTTTTAGACAAAATTCAGAAAAAACCTCTAAATCCTTTGTATACGCTATTACAGTATGTGGCGAATATTTTTTTTCAAGTGATAGATAATTGATATACGCTGAAAATTGGGACATAAAAAAAAACCGTTTAGTATCAAAGATACTAAACGGTTTTATAATATTATTAATGAGATTAGATTTCTTCTTGATCTCTTAATCCTTGAATGTACTGAGCTTTTTTCATTTTAGCTCTGTTCTCGATAGAAGGTTTAGCGAAATATCTTCTTTCTCTAAGTGATTTCTTCGTTCCAGTACGATCAAATTTTCTCTTGTAGCGCTTTAAAGCTCTATCAATGTTTTCTCCGTCTTTAATTGGTATAATTAACATAAGTCTTAACCTCCCTTCTTTTAGCGTTCAGGTTGCAAAAGTAATTATTAATTACAAACAACCAATTAATAAGTGACAATTATTTTTATTTCTTATTCTTTTACAACAACTACTTAGGTTGCTGGTTTGTATTCTTTTTTATCAATAACTAATTTAGCAATAATCTCTTTTAAAATTTCAGACGTTCCTCCACCAATTGGCCCTAAACGACTATCTCTTAACAAACGTGCCATTGGATACTCTTCCATATACCCATAACCACCTAGTAATTGCAAACACTCATAAATAACCTCATCAGCCATTTTAGTTGACGCCAACTTAGACATTGTTGCTTCTTTAACCACATACTCACCATCATTCAATCGTTTAGCTATAGAATAGTTAAACTCTTTACAAACCTCCATTTGAGTAGATGCATCTGCTATTTTATGACGTAATACTTGAAAACTATTTATTGTTTTACCAAAGGCTGTTCTTTCAGACATGTATTGTATTGCATAATCTATTGCATACTCAGCTCTTGCATGTGCATTAATAGCCATGATTAAGCGCTCTAAAGCAAAGTGCTGCATAATATACGGAAACCCTTGATTCTCTTCACCCATTAAATTTGACGCAGGAATAGTTACATTATCAAATGCAATTTCAGCTGTATCAGAAGCACGCCATCCTAACTTATCTAGTTTAGTAGCAGATATTCCTGGAGTATCTCTGTCCATTACAAAAATACTCATTCCTTTCCCGCCTAATTCTGGCGATGTTTTTGCTGCCACAACTAAATAATCAGAATACACACCGTTTGTAATAAACGTTTTTGACCCATTAATAACATAGGTATCTCCTTTTTTAACTGCTGTAGTTCGCATTCCTGCAACATCAGACCCTCCAAATGGCTCTGTAATACATAAACACCCAATCATATCACCTAAAGCACTAGGCTCTAAGTATTTCTTTTTAATTTCATGACTTCCTTCTTTATTCAAATGCGTCATAGCTAAATAGGCATGTGCCCACATATTTGCAGCAAAACCACTTGAATTTATTTTTTGAAGTTCTTCTAAAAGAATAACCGTGTAGAATAAATCTAAATTTAATCCACCATATTCTTCTGGGGTTGCCAAACCAAAATACCCCATATCACCAAACTTTTTCCAAATAAACCGATCAACAGTTCCTGTTTTTTCCCATTTATCTATATGAGGAACAACCTCTTTCTTTAAAAAATCCTGAAGACTTTCTCTAAAAAGCAGATGTTCTTCTGTAAAATACCTCTTATCCATTGTGTTGTAATTTAATTTAAAGTCAAATATAATTTTATTCGTTCTAATTTATCTATCGGGAAGTTTGACACATATTTCAAATCATCTAAACTCTTAAACCCCTCTCTAAGCACGCGTTCATCTACTATACTATCTGCAAGATAGTCGTTAATATATACTAGAGATGCTAATTCTTGAACGGTGGCTAAATTAATGTTAATTTTTTTAATATTAGGACTAGTTTTCAATTGAAATTTTTGCTGCACTTTTTCTACATCTTCATCAACTAACTTATACACATCTTTTAACTGCTCTAATGACACAAAACCCCCTAACTGGTTCCTAAAATTGATTATTCTATAAGCTAATTTATATTCTAGACCAGTGGCCTTATGTATATCTATTGCTTCTGCTTTATTAATATCATTTTGATATGAATTTTTTGTAACCCTATTTTTAACAGATTTAGTAACCCAGTCTGGAAACTTAAAATTTGGCTTCAACACTTCAAGAAGCGAATCCGACACTTCTGTAACTTGTTGAAACTCGTTAGCTGAATTAACATATTTATTTAGTTTTCTAAACTCATGCAAACGATCTATTTCTTCAACTGACATCCCCAACATATACCCTTTATAATCTGTTATGAAATTAGGGTTATAAGGATACACTTTGTACTCTTGAGGTTGCTCAATCAAAGCCAAGCTATCCACCTCATTTTGAAACGCAATTATTTTTTGCCGTTCCAGCTCTGAAGAACTGTTCTTTGGGGAAAAATCAACAAAGAAATACACGCATTGTAACCCTATAATCAATAGTAATAATACAAAAATCCCACGACGTTGTCCTTTTGTAAACACGAAGTGGGATTTGATACTCTTCATTTTTATATTTTTTTACTTCACAGTAGCAATTTTATCTTTAAAAATCTTAAGCTCATCGCGAACTTTAGGAGACAATAGTACCAATCCAATAACATTTGGAAATACCATTGCAAATATCATTGCATCAGAAAAATCAATTACAGCACCTAAACTAATTGATGCCCCTAAAATTACAAAAAATAAAAATAATACTTTATAAACAATATCAACTGTTTTTCCTTTCCCGAACAAGAACTTCCAAGCTTGCAATCCGTAATACGACCATGATAACATTGTAGAAATAGCAAACAACACTACCGCTATTGTTAACACCCATGAAAAGCCAGGTATTGCTGAATCAAATGCTCTTGTTGTTAACTCAACACCTTGCACACCTTGTTGTCCATATTCAAAGAAACCTCCGTGTATATTTGTTATTATAATTACTAAAGCTGTCATTGTACAAATTACAACGGTATCAATAAACGGCTCTAACAACGCAACAATACCTTCAGATGCTGGATATTTTGTTTTTACTGCTGAATGCGCAATTGCAGCAGAACCAACTCCAGCCTCATTAGAAAATGCTGCTCTCTGAAACCCTACTATCAACACTCCTAAAACACCACCTAAAGCAGCACTAGAATTAAAAGCACCGTCATATATCATACCAAATGCTACAGGCACCATGTCATAATTCATTGCTAAAATAATTAATGCTGCACCAACATAAGTAGCAGCCATAAATGGCACTACTTTTTCTGTTACAGACCCTATTCTTTTTATTCCTCCAATAATTACAACCCCTACAAGAGCAGCCATAATTATTCCGAAAATTAATCCTGCAGCTCCATTTTCAATTCCAAAACGCTCTACTAATTGCGCAGCAGCTTGATTTGCTTGAAACATATTACCTCCACCAAAAGATCCTCCTACACACATAATTGCAAAAAATATCGCTAAAACCTTTCCAAGTTTTGCCATACCCATTTCTGCCAACCCAGTTTTTAAGTAATACATTGGCCCACCATGAACAACCCCATCTTCTGTTACTTCTCTATACTTAACGCCTAATGTACATTCTGTAAATTTAGAAGCCATTCCTAGGAATCCTGCTAAAATCATCCAAAACGTTGCTCCTGGACCTCCAACTGCAACTGCAACTGCAACCCCTGCAATATTACCCAAGCCTACTGTTGCAGATAACGCAGCGGTAAGCGCTTGAAAATGGGTCACTTCTCCTTCCGCACTCTCAACAGCTATAGTCTCAAAAATATCCCCTCCAGGTGTTGGATCACCTTCTGCTTTATCTACGGTATGATGATCTATTGCATCATAATCTCCTTTTACAACTCTTATAGCCGTACGTATTAAAGTGAAGTTTGCAAATTTGAAATAAATTGTGAAAAATAATGCCCCTAAAATCAATACGATTAATACAACAGGAACTGACTTATCTCCGAATGAAACAGGGTAGAAAATCACACTTCCTACAGCATCTGCAATTGGTCTAAAAAAAGCATCGATTTTTTGATCAATCGTTAATGCCTCCTCCCCAGCGCTTTCTTGTGAAAAGGTTAGTATTGGTAATATTGTAAATAATAATGACAGAAAAAATTTCTTCATTGTGTTGGTTTTAGTTGGTTAAAATTAGTTACTAAGTTTTTGGTGCAGCAATATGGCGAAAAAATAACGGATATTAAAATTTTTGTTGTTAAAAGCACATATAAGCTATATGTCATACATCTTATTTAAAGCGGCTATTTGCTCAGGCCTTCCTAAAACAATTAACTTTGATTTTGGCCTTAACACTGTATCTGCCTCTGGGTTAATTATATATTCTCTTTCTGGAGATTTATAGCCTATAATACTACATCCTGTTTTGTTTCTAAAATCTAAATCTTTTATTGTTTGTAAAGCATTACTTGACGTTACCGCCTCTATAGCTACCTCTTCTACATTTACTTTTTTATCATCAATAATTGACAAATTATCTAGAAACTCAACCAAGTCTGGCATAACAACAAGAGAGGCCATATGATCTCCTCCTATTTTGTCTGGCATAATAACATTATTGGCCCCTGCTAACTTTAGTTTTTTATATGATGTTTCTTGTGATGCTCTACTGATAATGTTTATCGTTTTATTTATTTGCCTTGAAGACAATACTACAAACAAATTATCCGCATCATTAGGTAAGGCTACAATAATACTATGCGCCTTTTCTATACCAGACTCTATAAGCACTTCATCTTCATTTGCGTTTCCTTGAACAAAAAACACCTCTTCATTATGTCTCTCAATAAGCTCTTTATTTTTTTCAATAACCACAAAAGGTCTATCATATATTGCTAGTTTTTGAGCTGCCTGCTTCCCGTTTCTTCCAAAACCACAAATAATTATATGCCCAGAAAGCTTACTAATCTGTTTCTTCATCTTTCTATTTTTAAACTCTTCAAATGAGTTTTTATTAACTAAATACTCTGTAATTACAGATATTGAGTACGCAACAGTTATTGCCGATGCAGATATTAACCCTACAGTAAATAATTTACCCGATTCGTTTAACGGCACAACTTCCGCAAAACCAACCGTAGATATTGTAATTACAGTCATATACAACGCATCTACCCAACTGTAATTGACAATAAAATGATACCCAAATACCCCTAAACACAATACACTTATGATTAAAATAATGGCTATCCTGAATTTTGACTTGAACAAGTTTAGCATAATCATAAATCAAAAACTGAACTTCGCTTAGTATACACCAAGTCTTTTAATTTTAACAAAAACGCTGTGATTAAATATATTGCAAAAGACACCCCTAGAGTTGCGAAGGTGAGGTAAATAAAAAACAACCGCACATTTTTTGTACGCATGCCTAACCGATCTGCGAGCCTTGAAGACACTGCAAAACCGTGTTTTTCAAAAAAATATTTTAAGTTTTTTATCACATTCATATAAATCGCAAATTAGTCATTTTATGACGGATATAATAATTTATTTCCAATTTCACACTGTAAACATTTATGCTTATCACAAAACCTTGTTTTTAGTTCTATTAATGCTTGAGTATCTGCTGCTGAACGTGTTTTAACAGCTAACTCTTGAAACCTTTTCACTATAACATTTTGTTCAGGCTTCACAGAATTATAGAAACTTAATAACTCTTCAAAATTATCAATACCATTTTTTTTGGCATACATAAATCTTAATGGAATAATAGCGTTGATTATCAGCAAGTCAACAAAAGGTTTACTCAGGAACTTCTTTCTTTTTACAGAGTTTTTTCCAAAAGTATAATGTGTATCCCAATATTCAGATGCGGAAACCATAAACAATTTTCTCAACTCATTAATTGATGGTGCTTCTATTACTTTAGAAAAAAAATTTTGATGCTGATGATACAAAACCGCTAATTGTGATAAACGTAATGTAGGGAAACCTGCGGGACGCATCCTAAAAAACTGAAGTGAGACTAAGCTTTCTTTCAACTGGTATTTTTGTTTTAAATATTTAAATTCTTTCTCTAAACTTTTGTAATACACATCATCAACATGATCGTTCAATAAATTTGATTGTCCAAACAACAGAGCTTCTAGGTTGATTAAGTACGGAAATTCTTTTTTAAAAATTTTAAACGTTACATTTTTTGCCATTTGCAGAAACTGATCTGAATTTAATTTTAACCCGAAATTTTCTGCAAGAACCAAAAACAGTAATGCTTCCCAATCATTTTCTAATTCTATAAGTCTACTTTGTAACACTAACGACTTTCGCTCCAATCGTTTCACTAATAATTTCTCTTTCCAAAACGACATGGTAAATTCATCAATACTATCAATTCGGTTTTCACAATTAATCCAGTTCTTTTTCTGAAGTAATTTTTTATAACTCAACAACAACTTTTCATCAACATAATTTTTTAAAACTAACGTTTGCAATTGATTATTATACCTATCATAAACTGCTACATCATCTTCCCAAACCACATGTAAAACTACATTATCATAAGCTGCATCGTTTTGATGTTGATGCAAAAACCAATCAGATGATTTAAGGTGCAACTCTACAGTTCCTACCCAAACTTGTGTACCAATACACACTTTCGAATTGTAAAAATCTGGCCCTGAATTGGTGTTATATTCTCCTACATTTAGCACCTGTATGTTTTCACCAGCTACAGTTGTTAAGGTATTACTCAATAGTTTTTGATATTGCCAGATGTAATGTAGAAAATCTTCTTGCATCTTTCTAAGTTACAAAATTTCATTCTAATACTAATCAAAACCAAAAAGCGCCTGCGTCAAAAAAAATGACACAGGCGCTTTATATTTTATCTAAAAAGAATTTTAATCTATATACCCCATTTTTTTCATCCAATCATTATTGAACATTTTACCAACATATCTACTTCCATGGTCATGAAACAGCACCACAACAACATCGTCTTTAGTAAATTTATCCTTTAACTGCAATAACCCTTTAACTGCAGCCCCGGCAGAGTTACCTAAAAACATCCCTTCTTCCTTAGCTAGTTTTTGAGTATATACGGCTGCGTCTTTATCAGTTACTTTTGTAAAACCGTCTATAATATCAAAGTCAACATTTTTTGGCAAAATATCCTCTCCAATACCCTCTGTTACATATGGGTATATTTCATTTTCATCAAAAACACCTGTTTCATGGTATTTCTTAAATACTGATCCATACGTATCAATCCCCCAAACTTTTACATTCGGATTTTGTTCTTTTAAATATTTTCCTACACCAGAAATTGTACCTCCAGTACCAACTCCTACTACAAAATGAGTGATTTTACCCTCAGTCTGTTTCCATATTTCTGGCCCAGTACTTTCATAATGTGCTGCGGTGTTACTTGGATTATCATATTGATTAACATACCAAGAATTTGGGGTTTCTTCTCCCAATCGCTTAGACACCGAATAATACGAACGTGGATCTGTAGGTTCTACATCTGTAGGACATACAACAACCTCTGCACCATGCGCTCTTAAAATATCACATTTTTCTTTTGACTGTTTATCAGAAATTACAAAAATACATTTGTAGCCCTTTATTATTGCAGCTAAAGCTAATCCCATGCCTGTATTTCCAGAAGTCCCTTCAATGATTGTACCTCCTGGCTTTAAACGCCCGTCTGCTTCAGCATCCTCAATCATTTTAAGCCCCATTCTATCTTTTGCCGAGTGGCCAGGGTTAAATGTTTCATATTTACCCAACACCAAACAAGGTAATTCAGCTGTAATTTTATTTAATTTTACTAAAGGTGTGTTCCCAATAGTTTCTAATATATTTTCTGCGTATTTCATGTACATTGTTTTGCGAGTGCAAAAGTACTAAAAAGTTATTTACTAGAAAGTTTTACTCAAAACGAATAGCTTTGACAGGAGATATCTTCGTAATAATTTGCGATGGAATTAAAAGAAGCAAGAAACAAATAACAAATGTTCCCACATTTAAAGCCATTACAACCCACAAGTTCATATAAATAGGAACTTCTGTAACATAGTAGTTAGAAGGATCTAAAGGAAAAAGCTTAAACTGCTTTTGAATAAATAATAAACCTAAGCCTATTAAATTACCCCAAAACAAGCCAACCAAAACAATATATGAGGCATTGTACAAAAATATTTTTCTAACACTCCGGTTACTACTCCCCATAGCCTTTAATAACCCAATGAGTTTTGTTTTTTCTAAAATTAGCACCAACAACATCACACACATGTTAATTACAGAAATTAATATCATAACACCTATAATAATGTAAATA
>CAJXHW010000063.1 GCA_913054565.1 uncultured Kordia sp.
TTTATCATTTTATAAAATAACTTTTAATTACTTAACAAAAATATTTTACCCTTACTTAAACATATTCAAATACCTACTCTTGAAAATTAATTACTAAATTCAAAACGATATTTACCCAATCTCCATCAATTAAATTTGTAAGTTTTAGTATCTTTGGCGTCTTAATCTGTATTCTAAATAACAGAGTGGCAAATTAAATATAATAACGAAACGTATTACTGTGAAAGAAATAGACGACATTGGAGATAACCATATAGGAACTTCATTTGATACACCATTACGAGATGATGCATTTGATTTGGATGACAAATCAAAAATTGAAGCTATTAAAAAAGATGTAGCTAGTATTATGCAAACATTAGGTTTAGACCTAAATGACGACAGCTTAAGTGGTACTCCAAACAGAGTTGCAAAAATGTTTGTAAAAGAAATTTTTGGAGGCTTGCATCCAGACAACAAACCAAATGCCTCTACGTTTGACAACAAGTACAAATATGGTGAAATGTTGGTTGAAAAAAACATTACCCTATACTCTACTTGTGAGCATCATTTACTGCCCATTGTTGGTAGAGCGCATGTGGCTTACATATCAAAAGGAAAAGTTATTGGACTTTCTAAAATGAATCGTATTGTTGATTATTTTGCTAAAAGACCACAGGTACAAGAACGCCTAACTATACAAGTAGTTCGTGAATTACAAAAAGCACTAGGTACAGATGATGTTGCTTGTGTAATTGACGCAAAACATTTATGCGTTAATTCTAGAGGAATTAGAGACATTGAAAGCAGCACAGTAACCTCAGAGTTTGGAGGTGCATTTAAAGAAGATAAAGTACGAAGAGAATTTTTAGATTATATAAAACTAGACACTCAGTTTTAAACTGTCACATCCAACATTTTAAGATTAAGCTCTAATACATAAGCAATGAATACATATCAAAATCAACATATTAGAATTCAAAATTCCTTAACAGGAAAAAAAGAACTGTTTAAACCCATCGTTGATGGTTTTGTTGGTATGTACGTTTGTGGTCCTACTGTTTACAGTAATGTACACTTAGGTAATGTGAGAACTTTTATGAGTTTTGACATGATTTACCGCTACTTATTGCACCTTGGTTATAAAGTGCGTTATGTAAGAAACATTACGGATGCTGGTCATTTAACCGATGATGATGCCGAAGATAAAATTTCTACTAAAGCACGTTTAGAAAAATTAGAACCAATGGAAATTGTACAGAAATACACTGTAGATTTTCATGAAATATTAAGACGTTATAATTTCTTAGCACCAAGCATTGAACCAACTGCAACGGGTCATATTGTTGAACAGATTGAAGCCATTCAAAAAATTATTGATAACGGCTTAGCATACGTTGCAAACGGCTCTGTTTATTTTGATGTGTTAAAATATAACGAAACTAACAATTACGGTATTTTATCAAAACGTGTTATTGAAGATGCTATTGAAAACACCAGAGCGTTAGACGGACAATCCGATAAGAAAAACCCACAAGACTTTGCGCTTTGGAAACGTGCAGAACCAGAACATATTCAGCGTTGGAACTCACCTTGGTCAGAAGGTTTTCCTGGTTGGCATTTGGAATGTACTGTAATGAGTACTAAATATTTAGGAGAACAATTTGATATACACGGTGGTGGAATGGATTTGAAGTTCCCACACCATGAATGTGAAATTGCTCAAGCAGAGGCTTGCAATCATAAAGCACCAGTAAATTACTGGATGCACACCAATATGTTAAACTTAAATGGTAAAAAAATGTCAAAATCTACAGGAAATCACTTGTTACCACAAGAGATTTACTCTGGAGAAAACACTATTTTATCAAAAGCTTTTTCACCAAGTGTGACACGTTTTTTCAATATGCAAGCGCATTATTCTAGTATTTTAGATTTATCAAACGATGCTTTGTTAGCCTCTGAAAAAGGTCATAATAGATTAATGGAAGCCATCAATTTGTTAGATAAAATCAATTCAGCTGACACATCAACTTTTGATATATCAGCATGGAAACAGAAATGTTATGACGCCATGAATGATGATTTTAACACACCAATTTTGATTGCTAATCTGTTTGATGCTGTAAAGTTCATCAACCAACTAAATGATAAAAAAGCCAGTATTACAAGTAAAGACCTTGATCTTTTAACAAGCACTCTAAATGCATTTACTTTTGACATATTAGGCTTAATGAATGAGTCTAAATCTGATAACAATACAGATAAATTATCTGGAACAATTGAACTATTAATTAAATTAAGAGCCGAAGCAAAAGCCAATAAAGATTACGCTTTATCTGATCAAATTAGAAATGAGTTAATAAGCTTAGGCGTACAGTTAAAAGATGGTAGAGAAGGTACTACATTCTCTTTAAATTAATATACAAAAGTCAGCACATATGCTGACTTTTCTTTTTATGCTCAAAAAAATAGCTACATACCCATTTATACTAATCATACGGTTTTACCAAGTTGCAATTTCACCATTCACGCCTGCAGCATGTCGCTTCTCTCCTACCTGTTCTAGTTACTCATTAGAGGCTTTACAAGTTCACGGATTATTAAAAGGAAGTTGGCTAGCCATTAAACGTATTGGAAAATGCCATCCTTGGGGTGGTTCTGGTTATGATCCCGTGCCTAAAAAAGACTCTTAATAAAAGAGATTACAAATTATACTATATTCGTAATATGAAATTAGCAATTGTCATTTTAAACTGGAATGGACAGCAGCTCTTAGAGCAATTTTTACCATCCATTGTTTCTTACTCTAAAGAAGCTAAAATTTATATTGCTGATAATGCTTCTACTGATAATTCAATCGAATTTGTTTCTGCCAATTATCCAGAAATAATCATCATAAAAAACAATATAAATGGCGGTTACGCCAAAGGTTATAATGATGCATTAAAGCATATTACCGCTGATGTATATTGTTTATTAAACTCCGATATTGAAGTTACAGAAAATTGGTTAGTCCCTATAGTTTCTGTATTTAAAACCGATAAAAACATTGCAGCTATACAACCAAAAATATTAGATTACAAAGACAAGTCTAAATTTGAATATGCAGGTGCAGGAGGCGGATTTATAGATAAATATGGCTACCCATTTTGTAGAGGTAGAATATTTGACAACATAGAAACAGACACTAATCAGTACAATGATACGATTGATATCTTTTGGGCTTCTGGCGCCTGTTTATTCATCAAGAGTGAGGTCTACCATAAATTAAATGGTTTTGATGAAAACTACTTTGCTCATCAAGAGGAAATAGATTTGTGTTGGCGCATTCAAAATAGCGGTCAACTAATTAAATATGTTGGCGCATCAAGCGTCTACCATGTTGGTGGGGCAACTTTAACTACACAAAATCCCAAAAAAACCTTTTTAAACTTCAGGAACTCGTTGTTTAATTTGATTAAAAATTTACCAAAAAACAAAGGTTTCTGGTTAGTTTTTACTCGCTTATGTTTAGACGGTTTAGCAGGCATAAAATATATGTTAGATGGCAAACCTTTACACACCTTTGCTATTATAAAAGCACATTTTAGTTTTTATGGAAATCTATACAAGATGCTTAAAAAGAGAACTTCTTCTTTAAAAAAACATGATTATTTCAATACTAAAAGTATTGTTTGGGATTATTTTGTTAAAGGTAAAAAAACTTATATATAAAAAAACCAGAAGTTATAACTACTGGTTTTTTTATATATAAGTTTTTACTTTAATTAAGCATTTTGCTTCTTTATTAAGTTTAATGCAGACCCTTCATTATACCAATCTATCTGACCTTGGTTATATGTATGGTTTGCTATTATTACATCTTTACTTCCGTCAGCATGAACTGCTTCAATAGTTAATGGTTTTCCTGGAGCAAACTCATTTAAGTCTATGAAGTTAAAAGTATCATCTTCTTGAATTAAATCGTAATCTGCCTCGTTAGCAAATGTTAACCCTAACATCCCTTGTTTTTTTAAGTTTGTTTCATGAATACGTGCAAAGGACTTTACAAGTACAGCAGCTACACCTAAATGGCGTGGTTCCATTGCAGCATGCTCTCTAGAAGATCCTTCACCATAATTATGATCGCCAACAACAATTGTATTAATTCCAGCTGCTTTGTATGCACGTGCAGTAGCAGGCACTGCATCATATTCTCTATTTAACTGACTTTTCACAAAGTTAGTTTTCATGTTGTAAGCATTTACAGCCCCTATTAAACAGTTGTTAGAAATATTATCTAAATGCCCACGAAAACGCAACCATGGTCCTGCCATAGAAATGTGATCAGTTGTGCATTTACCGTGAGCTTTTATTAATAATTTAGCCCCTTTAATATCGTTACCCAATGGCGTAAACGGTGATAATAATTGTAATCTTTCTGATTCTGGATTCACTTTAATTTCAACTCCGCTTCCATCTTCTTCTGGGGCTAAATAACCATCATCCTTAACTTCAAATCCTTTTGGAGGTAACTCCCAACCTGTTGGCTCATCTAACATGACCTCTTCTCCATTTTGATTGATTAACTTATCTGTAATCGGGTTAAAGTCTAAACGACCCGCGATGGCTATGGCAGCTGTTATTTCTGGAGACCCAACGAATGCGTGTGTATTTGGATTACCATCTGCTCGTTTGGCAAAGTTTCTATTAAACGAATGGACTATACTGTTTTTAGGTGCATTTTTAGGATCGCTATATCTTGCCCATTGCCCAATACATGGCCCACAAGCATTGGTAAATATTTTTGCATTTAGCTTTTCAAAAACTTCAAGGATCCCATCACGATCAGCTGTATAACGCACTTTTTCTGAACCAGGGTTTATACCTAGTTCAGACTTCATCTTTAACCCCTTATCTAGCGCTTGCTGCGCAATTGAAGCCGCACGCGATAAGTCTTCATAAGAGGAGTTAGTACAAGAACCTATTAGCCCCCATTCTACTTTTAACGGCCAATCATTTTCATTAGCTTTAGCAGTCATATCACCTCCAACTTTTGTTGATAAGTCTGGTGTAAAAGGACCGTTTAATAACGGACTCAATTCTGACAAGTTAATTTCAATAACCTGATCAAAATACTGTTCTGGGTTTGCATATACTTCAACATCACCTGTTAAATGCTCTTTTACCTCATTTGCTGCATCAGCAACATCATCTCTATCCGTAGCACGCAAATAACGCTCCATAGATTTATCATAACCAAAAGTAGATGTGGTTGCTCCTATTTCAGCCCCCATGTTACAAATTGTACCCTTACCAGTACACGACATTCCTGTAGCTCCTGGCCCAAAATATTCTACTATAGCACCCGTTCCTCCTTTTACAGTAAGGATATCGGCTACTTTTAATATAACATCTTTAGGAGCTGTCCAACCAGATAGTTTCCCAGTTAATTTAACTCCAATAAGTTTCGGAAATTTTAACTCCCAAGCCATGCCTGCCATTACGTCAACAGCATCAGCTCCTCCAACACCAATAGCAACCATTCCTAACCCTCCAGCATTTACCGTATGTGAATCTGTACCAATCATCATTCCTCCTGGAAATGCATAATTTTCTAAAACTACTTGATGAATAATTCCTGCTCCTGGTTTCCAAAAACCTATACCATATTTATTAGATACTGATTCTAAAAAGTTAAAAACCTCATTGGAATTGTTTAAAGCGTATTGTAAATCTTCTGAGGCTCCTACTCTTGCTTGAATCAAGTGATCACAATGCACTGTTGTTGGCACAGCAACTTGTTTCTTACCTGCTTGCATAAACTGCAATAATGCCATTTGAGCAGTCGCATCTTGGCATGCTATTCTATCCGGAGCAAAATCAACATAATCTTTTCCTCTTGAATACGCCGTAGTTGCTTTCCCGTTCCAAAGATGTGTATATAAAATTTTCTCTGCAAGTGTTAAAGGTTTTCCGGTTAATTTTCTAGCTGCAGTAACGCGTTCTTCAAATTTACTGTAAACTCCTTTAATCATATCTATATCAAAAGCCATATCTATTTTTAGTTTTATTTTGAACACTAATTTAGCAAAAATAATAGATAAAAGCTGTCTGTTTATTTAATTATACCTCAATAAATGGTTGATAATTAAATGATAACTTATAAAAAAGAAACCCGAGTTGTACAACTCGGGTTTTATATATTCTCATAAACAATATAATTACATAGTCTGAACTATAAAAAATATCACTTCTAAATTGTTTAGTAATTACATTACTAACTTTTTTTGAGATGGTTTAAATTTTGTTAATATGATTCCGTCAACAGCTTTCTCATATTCTTCCATTGTAGGAGTTCTACCTAAAATTGTAGATAATACAACTACTGGTGTAGAGGATAATAAAGACTCTCCTTTTTTCTCTCCTGAATCTTTCACTACTCTTCCTTGAAATAAACGTGTAGAAGTAGCCATTACAGTATCTCCTGGTTCAGCCTTTTCTTGATTACCCATACATAAGTTACATCCTGGACGCTCTAAGTATAATAAATTCTCATATTTAGTACGTGCTAAACCTTTTGGTGCATTATCATCAAATTCAAATCCTGAGTATTTTTGTAATACTTCCCAGTCCCCTTCTTCTTTTAATTCGTCAACAATATTATAGGTTGGTGGGGCAACAACTAAAGGTGCTTTAAATTCAACTTTACCTTGCTGTGCTTCAATATTTTTCAACATTTGAGCCAATATTTGCATGTCTCCTTTATGTACCATACAAGATCCTACAAATCCTAAATCTACTTGTTTAGTTCCTCCATAATATGATAATGGTCTAATATTATCATGTGTATAACGTTTAGAAACATCTTCGTTGTTTACATCTGGGTCGGCAATCATCGGTTCGGCAATTTGGTCTAAATCAACCACAACCTCTGCAAAGTATTTAGCATCTGCATCTGGTTTTAAAGCTGGCTTAGAGCCTGACTGTAATTCCTGAATTCTATTATTAGCTTTATCTACTAAGCCTTTAAGCATTTGTTTTTCGTTATCCATTCCCTTATCAATCATGATTTGGATACGGCCTCTAGCAATTTCTAAAGATTCTATTAATGTTTCTTCTTCTGAAATACAAATAGATGCTTTCGCTTTCATTTCTGCAGTCCAATCAGTAAATGTAAAAGCTTGATCGGCAGTTAAGGTACCAATGTGCACCTCTATAATTCGTCCTTGAAATACGTTATCTCCTCCAAACTGGTTTAACATTTGCTCTTGCGTTGCGTGCACTACATCACGGAAATCCATATAAGATTTCATATCACCTTTAAAAGTAACTTTTACTGATTCTGGAATTGGCATTGTAGCTTCACCTGTTGCTAAAGCTAAGGCTACTGTTCCTGAATCGGCACCAAAAGCAACTCCTTTAGACATACGTGTATGAGAATCTCCTCCAATAATTACATCCCAGTCATCCACAGCTATATCATTTAATACTTTATGAATAACATCAGTCATTGCATGGTATTTTCCTTTAGGATCACGAGCAGTAACTAATCCAAAATCGTTCATAAACTTCATTAATCTTGGAATGTTAGCTTTTGACTTATCATCCCAAACAGAGGCTGTATGACATCCTGATTGGTAACCTGCATCGACGATTGGAGAAACCACAGTAGCAGCCATCATTTCCAATTCTTGAGAAGTCATCAACCCAGTAGTATCTTGAGAACCTACAATATTAACTTCAACACGAACATCAGAACCAGCGTGTAAGGTTTTACCCGGCGTAGTTCCTACTGCATTTTTATTAAATATTTTTTCTACTGCTGTTAATCCTTGCCCTTCATGAGAAATTTCTTTTGACGTAGCATATACTAGAGGAACCTCAATTCCTAAAGTTTTAGCAGCAAATGTTTGTAATTTTTTACCAAAAACAACAGCATAAGAACCTCCTGCTTTCATAAACTCCATTTTTTGTGGTGTAAATGCTGCTGAAACATCTTTTAAAAATGTGTCTCCGTTATATAGTTTCTTTTCTTTTGTATTAATAGTAAGAACAGTTCCTGTTTCAACAGAGTATTCTTGCTTTAAAACTGGCTCTCCATCTTGATCTACTATTGTATTTCCTTCAGCATCTTTTTGTTTTACCCAGTTTTTAAGATCTAATCCAATACCTCCAGTTACACCAACTGTTGTTAAGAAAATTGGAGAGATCCCATTTGTTCCAGCAATTACTGGAGCTATATTAATAAAGGGCACAAATGGGCTTGCCTTAACACCTGTCCATAATGCTACGTTATTTACACCAGACATTCTTGAAGACCCAACTCCCATTGTTCCTTTTTCAGCAACTAACATTACACGTTTATCTGGATGCTGCCCTTTTAAGGCTAACAATTCATTTTGCATTTCTTTATTATGCTCAAATAAACACTGTCCATGTAATTCACGATCGGATCTTGAATGGGCATCACCTCCTGGAGACAATAAATCTGTAGAAATATCTCCTACTCCTGCAACATATGTTACCACCTTAATTTCCTCTTCTACCTCGGGTAGTTTTGTAAAGAATTCTGCTTGTGCGTAACTTTCTATAATATCTTTCGCTATCTCACTTCCACTCTTGTAAGCTACTTCTAAACGCTCCATATCTGCCTCATATAAAAACACTTGTGTTTTTAAAACTTTAGCAGCTTCATTTGCGATTGATTCATCATTACCTAAAGCTAAATCTAATAAAACTTCTACTGAAGGTCCACCTTTCATATGAGATAATTGCTCTAAAGCAAAAGCAGGTGATATTTCTTCAACCACTGCTTCACCAAGAATAATTTCTTTTAAAAACTTAGCTTTAACTCCTGCAGCGCTAGTAGTTCCTGGTAAAACATTATAGATAAAAAAGTTAAGAGACTCTTCTCTATGCTCATTATTTACATCCTTAATTTGTAAAATAATATTATTTAAAAGCTCGCTTCCATCAATTGGTTTAGGATGTAATCCTTGGCTTTTTCTTTCTTCAATCTCTTTAGGATAATCTGAGTATATATTCATAAAAAGTTTATT
>CAJXHW010000064.1 GCA_913054565.1 uncultured Kordia sp.
TGGGTATTTTTATATAGTTAACTATCTGATAGACTTTTAATAAAGGCAATTAATTGTTTTGATTCTAACTCTGATAAGTTTAAAGGTTCTGGAGGTAATGTTTGATTGTTAATAGTTATTCCAATACCTGATCCGCCACCAAGATTATAAAATTTAATAACTTCATCTAGGCTATTGTACACACCATTATGCATGTATGGCCCAGTTTCAAAGGCATTTCTAATAGTGGGTGTTTTAAAGGCGTGTTTCTTTTTGTCAACGTTAAAAATATTATACCGTCCTTTGTCATCATCAATAATTGCTTTTTTCCATGCAATTGTATTTGGAACCCCGAGGACTTCTAATTCACTTTCAGAGTAGTTTGGAGGAACTGTCCCATTAAAGGTTGGGGCAAAATGACACGTTGCACACTTTGCTTTTCCCATGAACAAATTAAAGCCAGTAATTTCATCTTGAGTTAAATTATTTACTGTGTTTGATATATTTAAGTCAAATTTTGAATTGAAAGCAGATAACGTTCTTATATAACTTGCAATAGCATGTCTAAGATTAACAGATGTCAATCCATTTTTATAATTTTCAGAAAATTGATTTTGGTATATAGTGTCTTGTTTTAAGTTTCCAATGATGTTGTCAATATTATTATGGAATTCTTTTTTATTTTCAACAACACCTATAATTTGAGTTTCTAAACTTGAAGCCCTTGCGTCATAAAACTGTGCTGCTTGTAAGCCTGAAAACAAAAGTGTAGGAGAGTTTCTTTTAACAAAACTGCTATCATTTGCTATTGAAAATTGGAGTCCGTCAGTAAATGCTTTTTTGGGTTGATGACAACTTGCACAGCTCATTTTATTGTTGTGAGAGAGTTTTTTTTCATGAAAAAGTATTTTACCAAGTGCAATAACTGAGTCGGTCACTTTACCATAGTTGGGTGAAAACTGATGTAAATTAAATGTAGATTGATTAAAAAAGGAATTAGCTGTATTGCTTAGTTTTCTGTCAAAAGGATAACTTACATTCCAATCTTTTGCAGTAGTGTTTAGAAGGTTTAATAAAGGGTGTAAATTGCTTTTAATAAAAACGTACCTATTGAATGTATTAAAATCTTTATGGTTTAATTTTTCTGTAGTTTGAAGCAAAAGGTCTTGTGATTCTTCATAAATGTTTTTATCAGAATAATCTTCTTTAAAAATTTCTAAAATAGAACTTATACTTGATACTACTGCTTTATTTTCTGCAAGTGAATGTTGAATAATGGGAGAGTCAAAACCTGAAATACCTAGCGCCATTATTCGTAAATAACTATCCTTTATAAGCCAAAGGATATGATGTTTTTTTACTTTTTTAAAATGTTGTGTTTTTAGTTCTAATTCTAAAGTACTTTTAATATTTTCAATGTGTTTTTCAATTTCAGAACTATCCAATTGATTTTCTGAAATAACTTCTTCTAAGACTTGAAAACCGGTTGGATTTAATATTTTTTTGGCGTTGTCATCTTCATCAACAATGGGTAAATTAGGTCTGTTTAAATTCTTATAAGTTGCAGCGTTGAAAAATGCCATTAAAGGTTCTAACTTTTTAAATGATAAACGCGCAGTTTTAAACTTAATCAATAAACTATCTTTTTGAATTGAAGTGTTTATCTTTTCAACGTCTAACAAGCATTCTCTTAATTGTTTTTTGTAGAATCTATCTAGGGTTTCATTGTGGTTATTAGTGTAATAATTAGTTTCTTTATAATCAGTACTGCATGATAAAACCAAGAAAAAGAAGCCATAAATTATGACTTCTTTTATTTTAATAAGTGCTATTGACATGTATTTAAAGTTCTAATCCTTGAATAACAGTTAGTATACTTCCTTCATTACTGCTATCTTGGTTGTTACCAGCCCCATCAGGGTTTAAAAAGGCATCATTTTTCCATGAATGTGCTTGTTGTATTAATAAGAAAGTACCTTCTATACCAACATTTTCTGAAATGTCTATCATACCTGTAAGTTCCCATTTTCCCCATCTGTCATTGTAGCTTGCGTAACCACCATCTATTGCTGTAGGTGTTCTTTGGGCAGACTCTAATACAACTTTCATTTCCTTTGTGTTTAAATTGTATTGGTATAAGTATGCGTCATGTTGTTTGTTAACGTCATCATCATACCCATTAGGATCTTCTTGAATATATGCATAGTTTTCGGTTACTAAAATGTTATCTGGACTATGGAAATTTTTAGCTTTCCCGGCTAAATCATCACCATCTAGTTCAATACGAATTTTTCCTGTTAAAGGGTTGCTTTCATCTAAAATTAACCTGTAAACTCTTCCGTACTTTGATCTTGTATCATTGTAAGCGGTACGTCCTGTTGCATTGAAATAAATTTCTCTATAAGATCCATCTTTTCTATAATCAATATCTTCAACACGGTTAAAAGCCATTACGTTTTTAGATACGCACTCTGTGTTTAGAGCATCATAAGTACTTTCAACTAACTCTACAAACTCAACATCATATTCATTACCGTCAGTCATATCATTATCTTTTATATCAGAATTGACCATTTTTAGAGCATAAAGTTTTCCGTTATCTAAATCTCCAACAACGTCAGATTTATACATTACTAATTGCCCACCAGCATCTCCATGGCTGTCATCTCCAATTAGAACTATTGTTTTTCCGCTATAAGCATTTTTATGTAGAGGAACTGCATTTTCAATAGTCCATTGTCCCATTGCTGGTAATGTTGTAGCTGTACTGGCTGCTGCTACATCTTTAAACGGATTTGTAGCAAAAACATTTGTTGAATTACCACCCCATTCACCACCACTTAGGTATAATGGACCAAACCCATGTTCTTCTGGAGTGACTAAACTACCAGAGCATTGTGCAGTGTTTCCTGTTGCTACAGAGTTTAAAATATATTCTCCTTTAACGGGTTTAAAAGTTTTATCTAATGTTATTCTTGCTATTGAATAGTCTGCTTCTATATTGTTTATTAAAGTATATGTGCCGTCAGCATTATTTAATAGTCCACAACCATCTGCCATACTTCCGTAAACAAAATTTGGCGATTCTGGTAAGGTATCCTCAGAACTTAATAAAGAGTAGATACTTAAATGTTCAAAACTTGGATGTGTTGTTAACAAATGTGGTGTAACCGAATGATTTTTTAATTCAACATGTTGTGTGTTGTCAGCACCGGAGTTTGAATTGTCATCAGAACTGCAAGAAATTGTTAAACCAGCAGATAAGAGTGCAATAAATTTAATTGATTTTTTCATGTATAGTTTTGTTAATTTTTATGCAAAACTATAGTATGAATGGCGATGTAAAGTTTCCTTTTTGTTATGTAATTTAGGTGTTAAGGTTAATGAGGTTACTTTAAAGTTACTAATAAGATTTAGAATAAATAGAGGGAGTTTCTTAAAAGTAAAGTTACAATTTGTTAAAGCATAAACTTAATGTTAGTTCAAAAAAAATATCTGTTAGCATGACTAACAGATATTTTTACCCCAAAAAAACTTACTTAATCCATAATCTTACTTATGGATATATCAAATATACAATATATGTAGGTGTTATAAAATACCTAATGCTAGGTATTTTAGTATAGCTAACATTGATTAGTTGTTGTTAATCAGTCTGTTAATGTTTTTTTTTTGTTTGTGGTTAAAATTTTTCAAAAACGCCCAAACCAAATAAAGCAAAATCATATTTTACAGGATCGTGTTTGTCTAATAGCCTTAAGCTTGTGTCTAACTCTAGTAATGCCTTTGCGTCGTTTTGTTTTCTATTTAATAAGCCTAATTTACGAGCTACATTTCCAGAATGCACATCTAATGGGCAGGAGAGGGCACTGGGCGAAATGTTTTTCCATAAGCCAAAATCTACTCCGGTACTATCGTCTCTAATTAACCATCTTAGCCACATATTGATTTTCTTACATGCAGAATTTTTAAGTGGATCAGAGATGTGTTTTGTAGTTCTAGATGGATGTGGAATTTCAAAAAATATTTTTTTCAATTCATGTATAGCAGGTTGTAGTGACTCTTGAGTAGCATACTTGTTAAACACAGATTCAAGGCCGTTATGAGTTGTATATATGTGTTGAAGTGCCTTTACAAAGTGAGTGAAATCTATTGAATTAAAGGTTCTGTGTACAAAACCGCTTAATGATTCTAACTGTTGGTCATTATGATTTAATATAAAATCATATGGTGAATTACCAAGTAAGGCCATCATTTTATGAGCATTTTTAATAATCATCGCCCTTTTGCCCCAAGCTATTGTAGCTGTTAAGAATCCAGAAATTTCAATATCTTCCTTTTGAGTGAATAAATGTGGAATTAGTATTGGGTCACTATCAATAAACTCAGGTGTGTTGTATTGTTCTACTTTTTCATTAAGAAATGATTTTAATTCTTGTTGAGTCATTAAGCTACAATATTACCATCTTTCATAACCAATTTTCGGTCAGCCATATCAGCTAATTTTTGGTTGTGTGTAACAATGACGAATGTTTGTCCAAATTTTTCCCTAAGTTGAAAAAATAATTGGTGTAAGTTTTCTGCACTTTCAGAATCTAAATTACCTGAAGGCTCGTCTGCAAAAATTACATCGGGATTGTTTATTAAGGCTCTTGCTACAGCTACACGTTGCTGTTCTCCACCAGAAAGTTCAGTAGGTTTATGATGATATCTATGAGATAGGCCTAAAAAATCAAGTAATTCTTTTGCGCGTTGCTCTGTTTCGTTTTTGTTTTTGCCACCAATAAATGCTGGAATACAAACGTTTTCTAAAGCAGTAAATTCAGGTAATAATTGATGAAATTGAAAAATAAACCCAATATGTTCATTTCTAAATTTAGCTAATTGTTTTTCTTTTAAAGTGTTAACAACTTCATCATTTATAATTAATGAACTGCTAGTGTCTTTTTTATCTAAAAAATCTAAAGTACCTAATATATGCAGTAAGGTTGTTTTTCCTGCACCTGAACTACCAACTATTGAAACAATTTCTCCTTTTTTAATATGTAAATTCACGCCTTTAAGGACGTGTAAATTATCGTAATATTTATGGATGTTTTTTGCTTCAATCATGTGGTCTAAAATAAGATAGTGAAAGTAATTAAAAACATAGAGTATGGCAATTAAGTTGTTGACTTTTTCAAGACTTTTTTATTATTATTGTAATCTAAATAATAAACTAATTTTAATGAGAATGTTTGTTTTAAAGGTTCTTTAAATAAAGTTTCCAAACTATTTAAATAGCCAATTTCAGAGTTTTTAGTGCTGTTAAAGAGTTGGTTTCGGTACAAAGCAATAAGTTGACTTCCAGGGGCAAACTGCCATGAATAGCGTAAATCAAAATTCCAAATATTATAATTGATATTAGGATTATTATAATTGGTATCTGTAATTAAAGTTTGTTCAACATTATAGCCATTATTTTCTGATAAGCGCCCGTTTTCTTCTAATGTAAATAGGTTGTTTTCATAGTCTACCGTAGTCCAATAATTTCTTAATGAAAGTGTTAATCCATGAAGTGTATTGAAGTTGTAATTTCCAGAAAAACTATTGATTGTTGTTTTTTGATCTCTTTGTCCAAATAAAATATCGCCGTTATTGTAGGTTGTCACATAACCTCTATCATTAGCTTCTTGGCTATATTCATAGGAGTAACTTACTTTAAATTTGTCATTAATTCTTAAAATTGGAGCTACTTTGTACCAGTAATCAAAATAATTTCTACCGTTTTCAAATAAAGTATTAGCCCCCATATTTGCATCTATAGCTAACGTATTATTGTAGTTTGAAGACACCCAAACATTTGAATCTAATGAGTTTTCATACACAAAATATCTACCTTCTGTACGTGCTTCAAAATAATCATATTGTTTACCAGCCTCAAAATTTATACTTCCTCCAAAGTCATGTAATGTTTTTGTTCTTGCATAAAAGTTCATTCCAAAATTATTTCCTGTATAGGTGTTTGGGTTAAACAACTGTCTGTAATTGAGCCAAGTGTTTATGTTGTAGGTGTTTAATTTTGTAGTTGGTTTAAATATTCTATATGATGCGTTTATAGAAAAGTTATTGTAATTGTTTTGCTGTGAGATACCAAAATCATTAATGTCATACGTTTTATCTGCTAAATTATGTGCAATGCTAAATTGATAATTACCACTAATTTTTCTAATTGAGAGATTAGAGTTAAATCCTGTTTCTGTACCTGTTTCAAGATTTAAATTACTCATTTTTATATGACCGCTAACATTGTATGTATTAGCTTTATTGGATAAACTAAGTAAAGCAGCAGTAACATTTGCATCTCTAAAACGTCCATTTCGGGTAACATTAGTATTTACCAAACTTACAGATGAGTTTTTATTAAACTGTTGGTCTAATACTAATACATTATAATTTGTAAATGGTTCAGTTGTTATTTTTCGCGTATCACCAGTTTGTGTATTTTCTATTTCGGCTTCAGTTTTTTCTGTTATGGCATTGAAAACGCCAATACCTAATCCTTTTTTTGTTCTACCAGATAATTTAATAGCATTTAACATGCTTACTTCCTCAGGATTTTCAACTAAAACTTCATTAGAATTTAAATTATCTGCATTAAAGTATTTAGTTGGTATGTTTCCAATTCTTATAGAATAAAATAAATTTCCTTTATTAAATAAGTCAACACCTTCTGTGAAAAATTGCCGTTGTTCAGAAAATGTTTGTTCAAAAGGGCCTAAATTTAAAGTAACATTATCCACATTCGTTTGACTGAAATCAGGAATTAAAGTAGCATCTAAAGTAAAGTTTTCACTAACACCATATTTTACATCTAACCCGGCACTAAAATTACTTTTTTGAGTACCATCAAACCGTGTTTCTGTGCCTGATATAAATGGATAAAAACTTAAACGTGTAGGTGGTGTAATATTTTCTAATCCTTTTAATTCACCATGATACAGACCAATATTACCTTTTGTAACATCAATAGGGTTCCATGTGTACTGTGCTTGATTACGTCGGATATGTCTATGGAAATTTAGTCCCCATGTTTGCGGCCCTTTATTAGAAAAACGTAATGCTGAATATGGAATTTTCATTTCAACAATCCAGCCATCATCTACAATTTGTACGGCGCTATCCCAAACAGCATTCCAGCTAAAATCTTCTCCACTAGAAGGGGTTGAAACGGCATCTGCTTGTGCCCCTGAACTAAACACAAAAAATTCAGTATCGTTTTGTGCATCATTATTTGGATTAAAAATTACTCCAAAAAAATCAGATTGGCCAAAGTTATCCCTACTATTAAATTGTCTCATAATAAGTTCTGGGTCATCATATAAGTATGCACCAATATATATTGCTGTGTCATCATAAGTTAACTGAACAAGACTTTTGTTTTGATCAGTTTCTTTTTCTCCCATTATAGGTCTAAATTGTATGAAATTAGAGGCTATTTCTGCTTTTTTCCATATGGCGTCATCTAAAACACCATCTATTTTAGGGGCATTATTTGTACGGTTTATATGTAAAGATTTTTTGTTTTGCCCGTAACTAGTATACATAATTAAAGACAATAGAACTAAAAAATAATGGTTCATAAGTAGTGTTTAGTGATATATAGATAATATTCCTATGTTAAGCAAATTTACTTTTTGCGTTTTGTTTAAGATGCTAAATAAAAGTTAAAAGATTACCTTTGGTGGCTATTATGAAAGTTAAAGACATACAATTTGCTACTTTTGCCAACGGATACTTTTGGTGTACAGAAACGGTTTTTTTACAATTAAAAGGTGTAGAAAAAGTAATGTCTGGTTATACAGGCGGATTTATTAAAAATCCATGTTATAGAGAAATTTGTATGGGAATTACAGGGCATGCTGAAGCTATTAAAATTGAGTTTGATGCAACAGTTATTTCTTATATTGACTTACTAGAGGTCTTTTTTGTTACCCATGATCCTACAACATTAAATAAACAAGGCTATGATGTTGGAACACAGTACAGAAGTGCTATCTATTATCATAATGATGTGCAAAAATCTGCTGCAAAAGCAATGATTTCTTTCCTTGATGACCATAAACTATTTAATAGTAAAATTGTTACTGAAGTAACTGAAGCAGGAGAATTTTATAAAGCAGAAGAGGAACATCAAGATTTTTACAATTCCAATCCAAATTTTAGATATTGTAATATTATAATCGATCCGAAATTAGAAAAATTAAAAAAACACTACCAAGATAAAATAAAGTAAAAATGGGGTACAAGCACTTTGAAGATTATACCGAAGATACTACAAATGAAATTAAAGCAAGATATGCTAAAATAATTGAAGAAGTAGGTGAAGATGTTACGCGAGAAGGATTGTTAAAAACTCCAGAGCGAGCTTCTAAAGCCATGCAGTTTTTAACGCAAGGTTATGATTTAGATGCTGAGGCTATATTAAAAGGTGCCATGTTCAAGGAGGAGTATAATAATATGGTTATTGTAAAAGATATTGAGTTGTACTCGCTTTGTGAACATCACATGCTCCCTTTTTTTGGTAAAGCACATATTGCATATATTCCAAACGGACATATAGTTGGATTAAGTAAAATACCAAGAATTGTAGATGTTTTTGCACGTAGATTGCAAGTTCAAGAGCGTCTAACAGATCAAATTTTAAAATGTTTGGACGATACATTGAAACCTCAAGGGGTTGCTGTAGTTATTGAAGCTTCTCACATGTGTATGATGATGCGTGGCGTACAAAAACAAAATTCTGTGACTACGACATCAGGTTTTACAGGAGCCTTTAAAAATCAAGAAACAAGAAACGAGTTTTTAAAATTAATTACATCAGATTTAAGTTAATTATAGATGTATTTTTTAGTATAAACAACATCTTTGTAAATACTTGAAAAA
>CAJXHW010000065.1 GCA_913054565.1 uncultured Kordia sp.
AATAGTTAACAACATCTATAAAAAAGCAAAGAAAAAAAATAATAGCAATCAACTAATAAAAGCTTTATTATATCAATCAAAATTTGCGCTAATTTTACAAGAAGAAGCCGAATTAAAAATTGTTCAGAACCTAGAAAAAGAAATTGCCAAAGCTTCTTTTCCTACCAATGCTATTTTACAATCTATTTTAGCAGATTTTAAATGGCAATATTTTCAACAACACCGCTGGGAAATTTACAACAGAACTAAAACAAACGAAGTTAATCTAGGTGATTTTAGGACTTGGGATTTAAACACACTATTTACCTCAATTCATCAAGACTATAAATTATCAATTGCATCAGCAATTCAATTACAAAATATTTCAATTTCTGATTATAAATATATTTTAATCAACGGAACAGATTCTGAAAACTTCAGACCTACTTTATATGATTTATTAGCGCATAGAGCATTGAATTTTTTTAAAACTGACGAATCTAGAATCACCAAGCCAAAAAATCGTTTTTATATAGATAATGATGTGTATTTTGAAACAAGTGAGCGTTTTACCAAACTGGATATTAAAACTTCAGACAGTATTTTCTCCCAATTTGAAGTATTGAAAACCTATCAGCAACTAGAGCAGTTTCATTTTGCAAAAAAGCAAACCAGCGCATTGGTGGAAGTCTATATTAACCGACTTCAATTTGTAAAAAACAACTGCACACTTGCTAACAAAAATGATTTCTACATTAATAGTTTAGAACAAAGTTTGCAACAATACAAAACAGGCAATGCATATGCTTTGTTAAAAGCACATTATGCTCAAGCTATATATGATATTTCCACTTTAAAGCACCAGCCCGAAAACAGAAAAAAAGCCTTAGACATTACTGAAATTTTAATTAAAAGCCATCCTAATTCTGAAGGCGCTGTCATTGCTCAAAAATTACAGTCACGTATTCTACAAGCAGTTTTACAATTAAAAAATGAACAAACAATCCCTAGTAATTTGGCTTCAAAAGTTTGGATTGAATTTAACAATGTAGAACAAGTATACTTACACGTTTATCAAATTCCTCAAACTCATTCTTTTTATCAGCACAATTATGAGGAGAGAGCAACCAAGATTAATGAATTCTTTGCTACTCATAAAACCTTAAAAACTATTAATGCAAAACTTCCTCAAAAAGGAGATTATTTTAATCATAGTACTGAAGTTTTATTACCTCATTTAAAACTAGGTAAATATTTGATTTTGGCTACCATCGGAAAAGATTTTAACAAAAATGAACTTTTTGCCTATAGCTCATTTACTGTTTCTAACTTAAGCGTTATAGAATCTGATTATCATGGAAATAAAATTTTTCAAGTACTTAATAGTTCATCTGGAGAACCAATAAAAAAAGCTATCGTACAATTTGGAAAAACCAAAAAAAGCACTGATTATTTCGGCGAAGCTTCTTTTTCTGGAAGGAAAGATAATACCGAAGTAGTAATTAGCTATCAAAAAGACAGCCTATTGTTGGGTAATAAATATCATTACGGAAATTACCACAAGCCTAAAGACGAAAGTAAAACAGAAAAAGCTCAAGCCTTTTTATTTTTAGACAGAAGTATTTATCGTCCTGGGCAAGAAGTACATTTTAAAGGAATTGTATTATCAAGAGTTAACTACAAATCTACTGTAGTAACCGATAAAACTTTTAAAATCATTATAAGAGACGCTAATCATCAAGAACTGAAAACATTCCGTTTAACCACTAACGAATATGGTTCATTCTCTGAAAAATTTCAACTATCAAAAAATGGTTTAACAGGAAATTTCACTATTCAGATAGTACAAGACAAAAAACACTTTAAATATTTCAATCAGGCTCATAGCTACTTTTCTGTTGAAGAATACAAACGCCCTAAGTTTGAAGTAAAGTTCAGTCCAATTACCAAAAATTTTGCGGTAAATGACAATATTTGCATTACAGGAACAGCAAAAGCACTATTAGGTAGTAACATCAGCAATGCTAAGGTTAGTTACAGCATCATTCGTAAAACCCAATTTAATCACTGGAGGTCATGGTCTAGGCATTACGATACTAACAAACAAGAAATTGCTCACGGAGAAGTTACTACTAATGACAAAGGCGAGTTCGATATTAACTTTAATGCGTTACCAGATAAAACTAAGAACAAGAAAGACTTACCTGTTTTTAGCTATGAAATTACAGCCAATGTAACCGATATTAATGGCGAAACAAGAACCGCTACTACTACTGTAAAAGTAGGTTACCACACCCTAGAGCTAAACATTGCAACACAAGACATTTGGAATGTAGACGATACTCCTGAGCTAAGCGTAAACACTACAAATTTGAGCGGTGAATTCTCTGCTGCAAAAGTGAATTTAAAAATTTATAAACTTGTTGCTCCTAAAAACGTATTGCGTACCCGCAGACTTCCAATTGCAGATACACCACTATTCCCTAAAGACGAATTTAAAAAACTTTTCCCTAACGAAGTCTACACCAATGAAAGTGATTATAAAAATTGGGAGAAAGGCGAATTGGTTTATGAAAAAGTTATTGATACTAAAAAAGACAAAAAAGAAGCATTGTCTACAATCAAATTATGGCAATCTGGAAAATATATCATTATTACGGAAGCAACAGATAGTGCTGAAAATAATGTCACTGAAGAAAAACATATTTCTGTCCGAAATAAAAAAGACCTCATTTTAGCTGACAGCCAGTTATTCGATTACCAAATATTAAATGCAAGTACCACTAAAAAAGATGGTTTTATTAGCATTAAACTACTGAGTTCTTGTAAAAACTTAAGCGTTTTTACCGAAGCCTATTTTAATGGCGATATATTATTTAAAGAAAAAATAAGTATCGAAGGTTCTAAAACTTTCCGAATACCGTTAACGAAAATTCTAAAGCAAAAACCACTGCATCCAAATGCAAGTGTGAGTATGCAATTTACTATGGTTAAAAACCAAGATTATAAAATAATAAATGCTGCAGTAGATTTATCTACTCCTCAAGAATCATTAGTAATAGCTACTCAAACATTTAGAGACAAGTTGCAACCAGGCGTTAAAGAAAAATGGTCTTTCATTATTAAAAACAACCATAAAAAAGGTTTACAATCTGAAGTATTGGCTAGTATGTACGATGCCTCTTTAGACCAGTTTAAACCTCATAACTGGACTAACAGTATTAACATAAGGGATTACTATAGAAATGATTTGCCACACAAACGTTGTAATGGGTTTAGGAGCAATCATTATACAATAAAAAATCCAGTCTATTTACACTCGAAATCATATAGTAAAGTATACACTACATTAAATCCTTTTGGCTTACAATTAAACAACATACACCATGCGTTAGAAGGGAAAGTTTCTGGTATTACAATTGCTCAAGAAGAAGTACTAGAGGAGAATGTGATGATACGTGGTTATAATTCTAATAAAAATGTTGGATTAGAAAAGGAGTATTCTGACTTTAACTACTATAGAGGTAATGTCTATACTAAAAATAAAATTGGAGAAGACGGAAATCTTACTATCATTTCTTCAGGCTTAAGCACAAACTTTAAAACAATCGTAACTCGTAAAAACCTGAACGAAACGGCTTTCTTTTTTCCGCATTTAAAAACCAATTCAAAAGGTGAAATCTCTTTTGAATTTGAAACACCCGAAGCTCTTACGCGCTGGAAAATGCAATTATTTGGCCATACAAAAACTGGTGTTTCAGGAAAACTTCAAAAAGAAGTGGTTACCCAAAAAGAACTTATGGTTATACCAAACCCACCACGTTTTTTACGAGAGAATGATACAATTGTATTTCAATCTAAAGTTGCTAACCTAACAGAAAACGGTTTAAAAGGGTTTGCCAAACTAGAACTTTACAATGCTGTTACAGGAGCAGCAATTGATCCTGAATTAAACAACACAAGTGCAGTTCAAGAATTTAACATTGATAAAGAAGGAAATACAGTTGTGTCATGGAAATTAACAATACCTGAAGGCATACAAGCAGTACAGTATAAGGTTTTAGCAAAAGCAAACAACTTTACTGATGGTGAATCTAATATATTACCCGTGTTAACTAACAGCATGTTAGTAACCGAAAATATTCCTATTACAGTACGTGCAAAGAGCACTGAAACCTATAGTTTTGACAAGTTAAAAAAAAATACTTCTACTACGTTACGTAACCATCAACTTACCTTAGAGTACACTTCTAACCCAGCGTGGTACGCCATACAAAGCCTACCTTATTTAATGGAGTTTCCTCACGAGTGTGCAGAACAAACCTTTAGCCGTTATTATGCAAACAACATTGGACGCCATATTTTAAATAGCAACCCTAAAATTAAAACTGTTTTTGAGTCCTGGAAAGCTAACGGTAAATTAACCTCTAAACTAGAACAAAACGATGACTTAAAGCAAATCTTAATTGCTGAAACACCATGGTTACGAGATGCTCAATCAGACACTGAAAAGAAAAAACGATTAGGACTGTTATTTGACCTTGAAAAACTAGCCTCTGAAGAAAATACCATCTTAAAAAAACTAAATCAAATACAAATGCCATCGGGCGGATTCCCTTGGTTTAGTGGTGGCAAAGAAAATGAATACATCACTAGATATATCGTTACTGGCTTTGGACACTTACAACAATTGGGTGTTATAGACTTTTCTGATAAAAGTAATGCTCTAATTGAAAAAGCTGTAACCTTTCTTGATGCTAAGTTTCTTGAACAACATAATCGAAAATTAAAACACCAAACACTTGAAAGTATTTCTATTAGTAATTATGAATTACATTATTTATATGCCCGTAGTTTTTTCAAGAACACTATTCCGTTTGGTAAAACTGTAAAACCTATTGTTAATATTTACATCAACAAAGCGAAAAAAGATTGGTTAAACAGATCTTTACTACAAAAAACCATGTTGAGCTTGGTATTACAGCGCTTTAACGACCGACAATTACCTCAACTAATATTAGATCATTTAAAAGAAACTGCTATTATAGATCAAAACAAAGGTATGTATTGGAAAAGCAATACACCTGGTTGGTATTGGCATGAATCTCCCATTGAAACACAAGCTTTAATTATAGAAGCGTTTTCGGAAATTACTAATGACAAAAAAACGATTGAAGAGCTTCAAATTTGGTTATTAAACAACAAATGTAAAAACGATTGGAACACTACAAAAGCTACTACAGAAGCTACTTACGCTTTATTGCTTCAAGGAAAAGATTGGCTTTCAGTAGAAGGTACAGCAAAAATTAAGATTGCTAACAACTTGATTGACACTAATACACTAAATGAAACAAAACTAGAAGCTGGAACTGGGTATTTTAAAACCTCTTGGAGAGGTAATGTCATATCCAAAGAAATGGCAAACATCACTATCAAAAACACCTCAGAAGTTACACAATTCGGGGGGTATTACTGGCAGTATTTTGAGCAATTAGATAAAATTACTAGTGAAGAACATAAAAATGATATTCAACTAAACAAAGCTTTATTCTTAAAAAAGAATACTGATAACGGTCCAACACTTATAAAAGTGGAAAAAACTAATTTAAAGGTTGGTGATTTAGTAACAATCAGAATTGAATTACACGTTAAAGACAATTTTGAATTTATTCATTTAAAGGATATGCGTGCCAGCACTTTTGAACCAGTTTCAGTACTTTCTAGTTACAAATGGCAAGATGGCACAGGTTATTACCAAAGCACTAAAGATGTAGCTACGCATTTCTTTTTTGACAACTTAAAAAAAGGAACTTATGTGTTAGAGTATGATGTTCGTGTAAACAATGCAGGTGATTTTTCTAACGGAATTTCAACCATACAAAGTATGTATGCTCCTGAATTTGGCAGTCACAGTAAAGGTATACGTGTTTCTATACATTAAATTAATTATTATTTCGTAACTTTAAGTACATCTATTTTATATCTATCTGATGGATCAAAGAGGTACTGTTTTTAACTTACTAAATAAATTTTCAGCTGAACAAGATAATGTTTCTTGGAAAATGAAATGTCTATATTGTAATGGTAAAGGAGTCACTATAAATCAAATAAAAATCATTCTTCATCCCGATAATTATAATATTGGTATTCTTGTTTATCAAGTTGAAACAGGAATTGTTTCAGTATGTAAATACAAAACACTCCTAAAAGGGAAATCAGAAAACATTATTGATATGTTACTTGATATGATTAATTATACCAAAAAGGCACCCTAATATAGGGCGCCTTTTTCATAACTAAAATTAGCACTATCTTATTTTAAATCAAAACGATCTAGATGCATCACTTTTGCCCAAGCAGCAACAAAGTCTTTTACAAATCTATCTTGACCATCGCTTGCTCCATATACTTCTGCAACTGCTCTTAATTCGGTATTAGAGCCAAAAATTAAATCTGCTCGAGTTGCCGAAAACTTCATCGCTCCTGATTTTCTATCTCGTCCAATAAATTCTTTTTCTTCAGCGTTTGCAGCTTTCCATGTTAGTGAAAAATCAAGAAGGTTCGTAAAAAAATCATTAGTTAAACTACCTACATTATCTGTAAACACACCATGTTTAGATCCATCATAATTTGCTCCTAATACACGCATACCTCCAACAAGAACAGTCATTTCTGGAATAGACAAGGTTAATAAATTAGCTCGATCTACCAATAGATCTTCTGCAACAATTTTTAAATCTTCTTTAATGTAGTTTCTAAAACCGTCTGCTAATGGCTCTAAATACCCAAACGATTCTATATCTGTTTGTTCTTGTATAGCATCTCCTCTACCTGCATAAAAGGGAACCTGAATAGTATGTCCAGCTTTTTTTGCTGCTTCTTCAACACCAACATTTCCTGCTAAAACAATTAAATCTGCCATGGAAATACTACCTTTAAAATTACTTTTAATACGTTGTAATTCATTTAAAATATTGTTTAATTCCATTGGATTATTTACTTCCCAACGGTTTTGTGGTTCTAAACGCAAACGTCCTCCATTTGCTCCTCCTCGCATATCAGATCCTCTAAAAGTAGAAGCAGAAGCCCAAGCAGTAGAAACTAATTGAGAAACAGTTAAACCAGAATCTAAAATCATGGTTTTTAAAGTAGAAACATCTGCATTGCTTAAAGTATAATCTACTTTAGGAATTGGATCTTGCCAAACGAGTTCTTCTTTTGGTACTTCTGGACCTAAATAACGAGAAATTGGTCCCATATCACGATGAGTTAATTTGTACCAAGCACGAGCAAAAGCATCTTCAAAAGCCTGATGATCTTTATGAAAACGTTTTGAAATTTCTAAATAAGTAGGATCCATTTTTAAAGCCATATCTGCTGTAGACATCATTAAGGCTTGTTTAGCATTTTCATCTCCAGCTTTTGGTGCCATTCTAGCGTTAGATGCCGCAGTTGGTGTCCATTGATGTGCTCCTGCAGGACTTTTAGTTAGCTCCCAATCGTAATTTAATAAAACCTCAAAATAATCATGATCCCATTGTATTGGGTTTGGTGTCCATGCTCCTTCTAAACCGCTAGTAATAGTATCATCTAAAACTCCGGTTTTAAAGGTGTTTTTCCAACCTGTACTCATTTCTTCAATTGGTGCACCATGAGGTTCAGTACCAACATATTGATCTGGATTTGCTGCTCCATGTGCTTTACCAAAAGTATGACCACCAGCAACTAATGCAACGGTTTCTTCATCATTCATTGCCATTCTGCCAAAAGTAATTTTAATATCATGTGCAGATTTTAAAGGATCTGGATTTCCGTTTGGCCCTTCGGGGTTTACGTAAATTAATCCCATGTGTACAGCTCCTAATTGTCCTTCTAAATCACCATCACTAGTATCATATCTTTCATCATTTCCTAACCATTGGTTTTCACTTCCCCAATATATATCTTGTTCTGGCTCCCAAACGTCTTCTCTTCCTCCTGCAAAACCAAATGTTTTAAAACCCATAGATTCTAAAGCACAATTTCCTGCAAGAATCATTAAATCTGCCCAAGAAATTTTACTTCCGTATTTCTTTTTAATTGGCCATAATAATAAACGTGCCTTATCTAAATTACCATTATCTGGCCAACTGTTTAATGGTGCAAAACGTTGTGTTCCAGATCCAGCTCCTCCTCTACCATCGCCAACACGATAAGTTCCTGCACTATGCCAAGTCATTCTAATCATTAAACCTCCATAATGACCATAATCTGCTGGCCACCAATCTTGAGAATCTGTCATTAAAGCTATAACATCTTTTTTTAAGGCAGAAAAATCTAGACTATTAAATGCTTGTGCATAATCAAAATTTTCTCCCATAGGATCCGATTTAGCTGCATGCTGTCGCAATACATTTAATTTTAACTCATTTGGCCACCAATCTCTATTTGAAGTTCCACGACCAGCACTCTGCTTTTGTTCGCCATTAAAAAAAGGACACTTACTTATATCACTCATAATTCACGTATATTGGTTACACATTTATATTGGCTGTTCTATTTTAATATCCTATTTTAAATTTCACAAGGTATTTTATAAGAAAGCATCCTAAAGATAA
>CAJXHW010000066.1 GCA_913054565.1 uncultured Kordia sp.
ATCTTTTGTAAGTGTGATTTTTAAAAGAATTAACAGATAAATAACACAACTTTTAGGATCATATTCTATCTTTACTTTGTAATTCAATTACAGATAAATGGGAGTTTATAAATTAGATTTAAATGATTGTGATGATGATGAATACGATTTGTTAGGTGTTCATACTACTTTAGAATGTTATCATTTAGCTTATTTTATGAATAAAAACTTCAATGTTAAATTAGAAAGAAAGGAAAACCTTGATAGTTTTGAGTTCTACGAATTTGATGATGAGAAAAATAAGATGCTATGGAATATAGTGTCTAACAAAACCCTTCAGGAAAATAACAATAAAAAAATTGTTCAGGAAGCGTTATTTCAAATAGATGCTGAAGAGGTTATTTATCTTTTACCTGAATACAAAAAAGTTGACTATCTGATTAAGATTACAGATAACTCATATGATATTCAAAATATGATTGAAAAAATGAAAACTATTCCGCAAATAATCACAACATTTGTAATTGACGTTTCTAATTTAAAATCTAAAAACAATTTAAATTTTTACTAATGCAGCAGTTAAAGAAAACCAAAATAGTAGCTACTCTAGGGCCAGCAAGTTCTAGTAGAGAAGTGATTCATGAAATGATTAAGGCAGGAGTAAATGTTTTTAGGATAAATTTTTCTCATGCGGATTATGATAACGTTAAAGAACGTATTCAAATCATTAGAGATTTAAGTGATAAATACAAATACAACACAGCTATTTTAGGTGACTTACAAGGGCCAAAACTTCGTGTAGGTGTGATGAATCACGATGTTGTTGTGAATGATGGCGATGTTATAACGTTCTGTACAGGTGAACCGTTTAATGGTGACGAAAACCGGGTATTTATGAATTATGAAAAGTTTCCTGAAGACGTAAAAGCTGGTGAGCGTATTTTATTAGATGACGGGAAATTAATTTTCGAAGTAAAGAGTACAAATGGTAAAGACGAGGTTAAAGCAGTAGTTATTCAAGGAGGTCCTTTAAAGTCTAAAAAAGGGGTAAACCTTCCTAATACTAAAATTTCTTTGCCAGCACTTACAGAAAAAGATATTAAAGACGCCATTTTTGCTGTTGAACAACAAGTAGATTGGATAGCATTGTCCTTTGTAAGAGATGCTGATGATTTAGAGTTGTTACAAGACTTAATCAATGAGCATTCAGCATATAAAATTCCGATTATAGCAAAAATAGAAAAGCCAGAAGCTGTAAAAAACATTGATAAAATTATTGCTTTCTGTGATGGTTTAATGGTTGCAAGAGGAGATTTAGGTGTTGAAATACCTGCAGAGGAAGTGCCATTAATTCAAAAACAATTGGTATTACGTGCTAAAAAAGCAAGAATACCCGTAATCATAGCTACACAAATGATGGAAACTATGATAACAAGTTTAACACCAACTAGGGCAGAAGTAAATGATGTAGCCAACTCAGTAATGGATGGAGCAGATGCGGTTATGCTTTCTGGTGAAACATCAATTGGTAAATACCCCGTAGAGGTTATTCAAACCATGACTAAAATAATCAATAGTGTTGAAAACTCACCATTAATCACAGTGCCAGAACGACCACCTCATGTAAAAACAGCACGTTATATCACAAAATCTATTTGTTATCATGCAGCTCATATGGCTGATGAAATTGATGCTAAAGCAATTTGTACGTTAACAAACTCAGGTTATACAGCATTTCAAATTTCAGCTTGGCGACCAAACGCACATATTTTAGCATTTACGTCTAACAAAAACATACTAGCGCGTTTAAGTTTACTTTGGGGGGTAAAAGGAATATACTATGATAAATTTGTAAGTACCGATGATACCGTAGATGATGTTAATCAAATTGCTCATGAACGTGGTTTTGTAGTTCAAGGAGATTATTTAATTAACCTTGCCGCTATGCCTATTGTTGAAAAAGGAATGGTAAATACCTTAAGAGTTTCTGTAATAGAATAACTATAAACAAATGAAATGTCCACTAGTGTCTTCTACTTGGTTGCTGAATAATTTGTCAGATCCAGACTTGGTTATTATTGATGCTAGTCAGAAAGAGAATAAAGCTAAATTGGTTTCAAATTCTGAAAATGTACAAATTAGAGGTGCACGTTATTTTGATATAAAACATAAATTTAGTGCTACTGATAGTCCATTTCCTAATACGCTTTTAACACCTGAAGAGTTTCAGGAAAAATGCCGAGAATTAGGTGTAAATACCACTAGTAAGCTAGTTGTATATGATAACTTAGGGGTGTATAGGAGCCCTAGAGTTTGGTGGATGTTTAAAATTATGGGTTTTGATAATGTAGCGGTTTTAGATGGAGGGCTACCAAATTGGATTTCTCAGGGAAACCAAGTTGAAAGTGCCCGAACTCAAACATTTCAAAAAGGTGATTTTAATGCAGTTTTTGATGTTACTAAAGTTAGAGACATTCGCTTTTTAACTAAAAACTTGAGCAACAACAATGTGTTAGTTATTGACGCTCGTTCTGCAGATAGATTTAACGGTATTGTACCTGAACCTAGAAAAGGGTTGCGAGGGGGGCATATACCTAACTCTATAAACATCCCTTTTACAGATGCGTTAGAAAACGGTAAATTCAAAACAAAAAAACAATTGACAGAACTGTTCAATAATTTTAAGATTGAAAATAATCTTTTGGTTTTTAGTTGTGGTTCAGGAATTACGGCGTGTATAGTATTATTAGCTGCTAGTTTAGTGTTAAAAAATAACAAAGCACTCTATGATGGTTCTTGGACAGAGTGGGCGCAACTAAACAAATTTTAAAAGTTAAACTTCAACTGCACAGAAATACTTTTTTGTGTTTTTTTGTTTTCGGTTTTAATTGTGTTATTGAGGTTTCCTAAAGATATGCCTAATAAACGTACTGAGTTTTTCGGTTTTTCTTGAAAAAGTAGCTCCTTTGCGGTATCTAAAATTAAATGTTTATCCGATATAAAATAGGCAATTGTTTTACTTCGGGTTTGTTGTGTAAAATCGCTGTATTTTATTTTTAAGGTTATTGTTTTTCCGGAGATCTTAGTTTTTTTTAATCGTTTCTCTAGTTCTTCTGCAATATGTTCTAGCTTTTCAAGCATAAAAATCTCTGAGGTGATATTGTCAAAAAAAGTACGTTCCGCTGCAACCGATTTTTGAACTCTGTTTGGCTTTACGTCACTTAAATGTATGCCTCGTACAACATTGTAATAATAGGCGCCAGACTTGCCAAAATGAGTAGTTAGATACTCTTCGCTTTTTTGTTTTAAATCACGCCCTTCATAAATACCTAATTGATACATTTTTTCAGCAGTAACTTTACCTACACCATAAAACTTCTTGACATCTAAAGCTTCTAAAAACTCAAGAACTTCTTCAGGATTTACTGTTTTTTGGCCATTAGGTTTGTTGTAATCACTAGCTACTTTTGCTATAAATTTATTAATAGAAATTCCTGCAGAGGCTGTTAAACCTACTTCTTTAAAAATGCGTTCTCTAATTTCTTCAGCAAGTAAAGAAGCACTTGCAATTCCTTTCTTATTTTCGGTAACATCTAAATAAGCTTCATCCAAAGATAAAGGTTCTACGAGGTCTGTGTAATCATAAAAAATATTACGAATTTTCTTAGAAATTTCTTTATACCTATCAAATCGGGGTTTTACAAAAATAAGTTCAGGGCAACGTTTTCTAGCTAAAGTTCCGCTAATGGCACTACGTACACCAAAATTCCTAGCTTCATAACTTGCGGCACTTACAACACCTCGTTTACTTCCTCCTCCAACAACTAATGGTTTCCCTTTTAATTCAGGGTTATCCAGTTGTTCTACAGATGCGTAAAAGGCATCCATGTCAACATGAATAATTTTTCTAAGTGGAAAATTGAATGGCATTTGGTTAAGTTGAGTCATTCAAAAATACTATATCTTTGAATTATGATGATAGAAATAGAACGTAAATTTTTAGTGGTTTCTGATGCTTTTAAAAATGAGGCTTTTAAAAGTACGCGTATTACTCAAGGTTTTTTAAGTACAGATCCTGAACGTACAGTTAGAGTACGTGTTAAAGGAGATCAAGGTGTTTTAACTATAAAAGGAAAATCTAATGAGTCTGGAACTTCTCGTTTTGAATGGGAAAAAGAGTTGGATTTAGAAGACGCTAACGCATTATTGAAAATTTGTAAAAAAGGGATTATTGATAAAGTTCGTTACGAAGTAAAATATGGGAAACATATTTATGAAGTTGACGAGTTTTTTGCGGCTAATAAGGGGCTTATTGTTGCAGAAATTGAATTAAGTTCTGAGAACGAAACCTTTGAAAAACCTATTTGGCTAGGTAAAGAAGTTACTGGTGAGGTTATGTATTACAACTCACAATTAAGTGTATTACCCTTTAAGGAATGGGAATAATCAGATTAGTTTTTTAACAACATTGGTTACAATCCCCCAAATAACAAAATTGTTTTCAGAAGTGACTTGTATAGGGTCGTAATCAGGATTTTCAGGTTGTAACCATACTCCATCACTTTCTACACGTAACCGTTTTACAGTAAACTCACCATCTAAAAAGCAGACTGCAATTTTGTTGTGTGTAGGTGCAATACTTCTATCAATTACTAACAAGTCATTGTCATCCAATCCTGCACCAATCATTGATTGGCCGCTAACACGAGCAAAAAAAGTAGCTTCTTTGTTTTTTATTAATTCCTTATCTAAGGAAATCCGATCTTGTTTAAAATCTTCAGCTGGTGAAGGAAAACCACATGAAATTCCTGTGTCAAAAAATATAGCACCTTCACTCTCTTGAGTGTCTGGTGTAAAAAATGTAAGAGCTTGAGTTGTCATAGGCTAAAGATACTTATTTTATAATAAGAATGTCATTAAACTTGGTGGTATATTGATGGGATAAATGTTCTTGTTTCATTTTCCAGGTTTTCTGTAAATCTTGATTGGCAATTTTTAATTTATCATCACCGTATTTTTTATTGAGTTTGTCAATAGCCTTCATTAATGGCTGGTGTTTTGGGTTTTCACTAGAAAACAAGTCTAATTGATGGTTGCTAGTAGGAACAAGACCAGTAACAATTACACCAGCACGCTTGTATTTTATGCCTTTTTTATATAATTTATCAATAGCTTTAATAGCTTGTTTTACAATAGTTAAAGATGAGTTTGTAGTGTGGGGTAAAACAACTGTAATGCTATTTTTATAAGTTTGTGAATCTTTTTCAAATCGGCTTCCTTGTAATAAAATAATAAGGATATTGCAGTTTGAGTTTTGTACACGTAATTTTTCAGCACAACTATTTGCAAAAGTAGCAACACGTTCTTTAATGTCTTTAATATCTGTGTAAGTATTTTCAAAACTACGTGTAGTTGCAATAGATTTTTTTACGGGGTGTTCATCTTCTAAGCATAACGTTACTATGCCTTCTAAATCTTTTTTTAGATTCAATTCAGTAATAGAAAACTGTGTTTTCACCCAACTATCTGAAAGCTGTGTAAAATCATAGGCTGTTAAAATATTTTGTTGAGTGAGTCGCTTTTCTAAGCGTCTTCCAATTCCCCAAACATCTTTTATTTTAGTCCATTTTAGAGCTTTAATGCGTTTAATTTCAGAATCAATAATAAAAACACCTCCAGTTTCTTTAGGAAATTTTCGAGCAATTTTATTGGCAACTTTTGATAATGCTTTGGTGGGGGCAATACCTACACAGGTTGGTAGTCCTGTCCATTGTAACACTCGATTACGTATTTGATGTCCTAAGTTGTTATAGTCGTCTTTTGAGTTGAGTAACATAAATGCTTCATCAATACTATAGATTTCTATATTTGGTGAAAACTGTTTTAAGATGCTCATTACTCTGCTACTCATATCGCCATATAATGGGTAATTAGAAGAGAATACTTTAACTTGATGGTCTTTAAAAAAGGATTTGTATTTAAATGCAGGAGCTCCCATAGGAAGTCCTAAATTTTTAGCTTCGTCACTGCGCGAAATCACACAGCCATCATTATTTGATAAAATAGCAATGGGTGAAGTCCTGTATTGTGGTTGGAAAACACGTTCGCAGGAAGCATAAAAATTATTACAATCTACTAAAGCAAACATGGGTTAAAGGTACAATTATAATTACTAAAATTATTAAAAATTTAAATACATACTAGCTTTAAAATTTCTTCCAGGAGCACTTATTCCAGAGGCAAATTCTTTATAATGAATATCAAAAATATTATCTAAACCTAATTGTAGTTTCATAGCATCCGTAACTTGATAGCCTAAATGGGTGTTTAAAATACTCCAAGAAGGGGTTCCTGCATAATACTCGTCGCCATCAACAGCAGTATTAGGGTCAATTAACGGACTTTGACTTATGTTGTCTTCACCTCCTTGACTATATTCGTCTGCATTTTTCTTTGAGGAGTATTTCCAGTGGAGTCCACTGTCAATTTTATTTTTGTTATAAATAATACTTGCACTACTAAATAAAGGAGCTATAGATGGTAAATAATTACCCGTATCATTTGTTTTTCCGTTTGTGTAAGTAACATTCCCTTTAATTGTAAAGTTTGTAATTGGTCTAGTGCTTATATCAATAGTGCCACCATAAATGTAAGCGGTTTTTCCGTTTATGTTGGCAATAGTTGTTACTTCGTCGTCGTCATAAATTACGGTATTTTGGTCTGTTGTAGATGTATCGTTATCTACATTAAAACCAGTTCTGTAGATATAATTGTTTAACAAGGTGTAATAGGTATTTATTGAAATGTGATGATGTTTGTTTTTCAAAAACTTAGTGATTCCTAATTCACCATTATAGGCGTATTCAGGTTTTAAAGTAACATTAGGTACCGTGAGTAAACCACTTTTTTCACGAATCTTACCAATATCATCTATATTAGGTGATCTAAACCCTGAAGAAATCACAGCATTAAATCGTGTTAAATCTGAAGGCCGGTAAGTTAAGCCAAGGTTGGCAGTAAAGGATGAATTGTGTAGTTCCAACGCCGTTTCAGGTAGAGCTATATAGGTTTGGTCAATAAAATTAGCTTTCAGTTTTGTGTACGTAAAACGCCCCCCGGAATTTAAGGTCATTTGTCGGTTTATATCTTGTCTATAATTTAAATATGCAGCAGCAGTAGTATATTTCGCACCGCCATCTGGGTATCTAGATTGGACTACTGTGTAGTTAGAAATACCAATAATATTAGTGTTGTTTACAATTAATTCTTCTCCATAAGCATTAGATTTTACATCATTATGCGTGAATTCTAAACCATAAGACAGATCTCTGTTGCTAGAAAGTGAGACTTTAAAATCTGTATTAAGGCTATAAACATCAATGTTTTCTTCTTGGTTATTGCGTTCCAAACTATTATATTTTCTTTTAACACGAGATTCTTTTACATTTTGATATGCCGCTGTTATGGTTCCAGATTTTAACCATTTGTAATTAGGGTTTATTTGGTATTGTGGCGATATGAAAATTCTTTTCTGAGGACCATAATACCATTCAGCAAATTTTAAAGACCCATTCTTTAATTCAGTTAGTTTATCAAAGCGAGGGATGTTGGTTGATTCAGAAAGTTGAAAATTGAATACTAAATTACTGCTTTTAGAGGTTTGAAGGTTAATTTTTTGAAGAACATCAAACTGGTTGTACCCAGTATTTTTTTGGATATGAGGTTTACTATTATTAACAGGTATGTTATTATAAGTAGTACTGTTGTTATCAGAATAAAAAGGGACTAAGCCCCAGTTTTTATAACCATGAGTTCTATTTTTTCCCATTCTTAAATCACCAAAATCGGACGTAGAAAATGAGGTGTAAGAGGCCCATTTTTTAAAGCTTAATTCAGCGCCAAAACTTTGAGTAAATTCATTGTCAGCTGAAGAAAAACGGGTGCTGGCATTTCCTGAAAATATTTTTGAGTTATTAATTTTTGGAGTACGGGTGTAAAAATGCACCACACCACCTAAAGCATCACTACCATAAATTACTGATGAGGGTCCGAAAATAACTTCGGTTCTTTCAAGTGAATGCGGGCTAATTGTTATAGCGTTTTGTAAATGACCAGACCTATATATGGCATTGTTTAACCTAACGTTATCCATGACCAATAAAACTCTATTTGCTTCAAAACCTCTTATAACAGGGCTTCCACCACCACCTTGTGATTTTTGAACCCTCACACCTGGTGTTGTGGCTAAAATATCAGCTGCGGTTTGAGGTTCTAGTTGTTGAATGTTCTTTCGGGTTAATATTTCTATTTTTTCAGCAACTCTTGATTTTTTAACTTTTGATTTTGAAACTGACAACGTTATTTCAGACAACTCATCAGAGTCATTTTCTAAAAAAATTACCGTCTTTATTTTACTTTTCTGAATAGAAAAATCTTTATAGCTGATATGTGAAAAATAAATAATTTCAGCATTGCTAAAATCATAAATTTGAGCTTTACCATTAATGTCCGATACTGTGTTTATAGATTGGTCTTTGTTAAAAATAGCCACTTTGACAATAACGTCATTTGTGCTACGATCTTTAATTATAAT
>CAJXHW010000067.1 GCA_913054565.1 uncultured Kordia sp.
AGGACACTACAGTTTCCGTGCTACTAAACGAAGATGTTGTACCACATACGTTTTTGAGTTATATCTTTTTCAATAAACAGAAATATCTCACGCATCAAATACCTAAAGAAGTCATCTTACATGAGAAAACACATGCCAAACAAAAACACAGTTTAGATGTGCTATTCATTGAAGTTTTACAAGTCCTGTTTTGGTTCAATCCAGTCATCTTTTTGTTAAAAAAAGCGATTAAATTAAATCACGAATTTTTAGCAGATCAAGCGGTGATAAATCACGGCGTACAAACTCAAAATTATCAGAAAACATTGCTAGCATACTCATCACATGCGTATCAATTACCCTTGGCAAATGCCATTAATTATTCATCAATCAAAAAACGATTTACAGTTATGAAAACACACACATCAAAAACAAAAATCTGGTTAAGAAGTCTAATTCTCTTACCAGTATTAGCGCTACTATTATTTAGTTTTAGTACTACAATTCAACAAGACAAAGCAACACCAAAACAGGTTGCAGAGTATAACAAATTGGCTAAAAAGTATAACGAACAACCAAAAAACAATCGTATTATAAAATTAAAAGACATCAACCGATTAGAATATTTATACAAATTAATGACGCCAGCTCAGAAAAAATCTGCGCAACCATTTCCTGATTGCCCACCACCGCCTCCTGCACCAAAAACAACTATGCGTGTTACGAAACAGTATTACACTTATAAAAATACTGACGGAAAGGATGTAAAAGTTGAGTTACAGTATGATGGTCATAAAGATTTTATTGCAGTGCCACCGCCGCCACCAATCCCTGCAGATGCTTCTGAAACAGACATTAAGGAATACGAGAAAACTATTAAAGCTTATGAAAAAAAAGTTGAGAAAGTACACCGTGATTTAGAACACGCGAATGACTTTGCACATAAAGGTGAAATTTCAAATATCCCACCACCACCGCCAATGTCACCTATAGAATTCATCAAGCATAGCGCAAAAAAAGGACATACATTTTATTATGATGGAAAGAAAATAAGTTCAAAACAAGCAATCGAAATAGCACGGAAAAATAACGCTATCAACCTGTTGGCAAAAGATAACAAAGTAACCTTATCAAAAGAACCAATCACTATTAGATAGCAAGAGAGTACAACTATAAAAAAGGAGGCTAGATGGGTCTCCTTTTTATGTTTATTAAGTATCTTCTACATTGCTTCACGTTGTTTTTTAGTCAAACTTTTTACTACTAAGTCATAGGAGTGGTCAATCAGTTTATGAATCAATTCTATAGGTAATTCGCCTTTACAAATTCTAACTGAATTCCAATGTTTCTTACTCATGTGCCAGCCCGGTTCAATACTTTCATATTCAGCACGTAATTCCTGAGCATAGTCTGGGTCGCATTTTAAATTCAAAAACTGTTCATTAGACTCCCATTTTTTTAACGAACTCAAAGCAAACATTTTACCACCAACTTTAAATACTAACGTGTCATTATCAAAAGGGAAATGTTCTGTTACTCCTTTTTTTGAAATGCAAAAATTTCTAAATTCTTCAATATTCATACTCTAATTTACTTAAGGAGTTTTTTTGAATCTGAATTAATTTCTAAAGCTGTATAATCTAACTTCCAGCCTATAGTTTCAACAATGTTTTTAATTATTCCAATTACTTCAAGAAGCTCATTATTTGCAATATCTAATAAACCACTTTCTGGAATTTTTGCTATAATAAAATCCTTTGCTTCTTTTTGCAAACTTGTTAAGTCATCTGCTTGAAATTTATTAAATAAACCTTCTGACTTATCATAGTATTTTAAATCTGCATCTACTGAAAGTATCTGAGCAGTAGGAAACGCTTCAATTACAATAGTTTTTGAACTTGGATTTGACTTTAAGGTAATTTTAGACAAATCATAACCTACTTGAGCCTTTGCATTAACTAATAAAATAGCTTTTTTCTTACTAGATATCAAGCTCAAAAAACGTTCTTTTACATTTTCATAATGATAAATTTCAGAAAACTCTCCTTCAACAGAAATCAACTTACAAACATTTGTAATTTTCTCTAGCAAAATTACAGATTGTTTTTCCGTTATTTCTTTACTGGATTTCCGTTTAAAAAAATCCAATCCCAAATAAGATAATAAAGCGCCTAGTACGACGCCTAAAAGTATGTCCATTTTTTATTTAATTTTATACAAGGTTGGTTTACTAGGTGTCGCATCATTATGAAAGGATGCTATTTGTAAGTTTAATAAATAGAGCCCATCCTTAATTTGGTTAGGCACATAAACAAACTCTGTAATTGTGGCTTCCTTTCGGATATTTCCTAAAACATTCCAAAAGGCCTTATGCGCTAATAGAGTACCTCCATCATCTTCTCTATCAACACTTGGCATATCTACAAGTAAATGTTGTACTCCCATTTCTCGTAAATATATAGCCGCATTTTCCGTTAAATATGGTGGATTGGTATGTGAATATTTTTGTGTGCGCTTTGAGGTTAAATTTGGCAAAGTGCGTATCACTACAGCTTCAGGTCTTGTGGTTAATTGTGCTTGTAGCTTTTGTTTTGTTATTACCAAATCATCTCCTTTTTTTTCAGGAGTTATTGAAATAAGTTCTGCTAAAAAAAAGAAATTTTGTAAACACTCATTTATACTATAAAAATCTTCTGTAATATGTCCTACACACTCCGTATGAGTTCCATGTGCATGTGGATTAAAGTAAATATTATTAAAATTTGTTGAAGCACCTTGCTGTACACTCCCTTCCCAATCACCTATAACTACTGGCACTATACTAGGGTTATCAATATACCAAGCATGTGGATTATCATTACCTGATTTTAACGGCATTGAAATATCCAAAGGTTTGGACAAATCTACTTTACAAGTCCTTGCATTAACTGTAAATGTTGCTGTAGTGATTGCTCCCATAAGTATAACTAATTAGTAGCTTTTAGCTGTTCAATTATTTTATTTTCGGCAGCCTCTTTTAATTTAGTTACCTCACTTACATTTTCATTAGGAATTGTCATGGAAAGCACGTAATGCTTTATTTTCCATTGTCCATTAATTTTTTGAAGTACGCCTGAGCCTCGGCAAATTTTCATTTGCGTGTTGAGTAACTCATCAAACCAAGCAAATTTTTGGTCCTTAGAAAGATATACATTTCGCTCAATAGTTGTAAAGCTCCATGCTTTTCCTCTTTCAAAATAAGGTTTAGAAAATGCTTTAAACGCCTTGTTTTGCCAATTTTCTGTGGCATCTGTTCCTATAAACACACCGTCAAGAGCCATAAAGCCAAAATAATTATCATAATTGGCCTCAGAAGCTGCCTTATGCCATTTGGTTAAAACCTCATTAATTGTAGCTTTTTCAACTGAATTTTGCCCAAATGATAAACTACCCGAAACCAACAAGAGTGCTATAAGTAGTTTATTAATTATATTTTTCATAATCTCTTTCTTTATAAATTAAGGCTTCTATTTGCCCAATAAATACATTATATGCTGTTTGAATGCGTTGTTTTTTATTAGAAATATTTGTTAATGCCCCGTCTTTTAAATCTTGTTCGAGCATTAAAATTTCTGTTTCAAGCACTTTTACCCTAGCTTCAATGGTAAGTGTTTTAAAACGACTTGGATATGTTAATTTAACATCTCCCATTATTTTTTTTAATAGTGCTATATCTTTTTCTGATTGAATTTCCGAAGCTAACACCCGTTTTAACTCATCTTCAAAAGCTATAATTTCAGCCCAATCTTCAGTAAATTCAGAACTACTTTTTATAATCCAATTTACTTTTTGTGTGCTATTATTTTCTTCAGTGGAATTAACTTCTTGCGCTATGTTTACACTTTCTGTTTTGCCTTTACAAGATAACAAAAGCAAGAAAACAGCTAATAAGGTATATTTATTCATCATAAAATGCATTTACACAAATATAATTTTTAAAAAGCATTCAAAGTTCTTACAACAATAAATTTAAGAAATATTTATATTTGCCATTCCAAAACAGAAAACACATATGACTCCAAAAATATTAATCATCGGTGCTTGCGGGCAAATTGGTTCTGAATTGACCATGTCTTTACGACAAATTCACGGTAATAAAAATGTGGTTGCTGCTGATATTAGGGAAGGTAAAGACGAGTTAATGACTTCTGGACCATTCGAAATTATTAACGCTATGGATTATGATGTTGTTAAAAACTGTGTTGAAAAACACCAAATCACAGATGTGTATTTATTGGCTGCTATGCTTTCTGCTACAGGAGAAAAATTTCCAATGAAAGCTTGGGATTTAAACATGAACTCTCTTTTTCATGTCTTAAACTTAGCAAAAGACGGATTAATTAAAAAACTATTTTGGCCGTCAAGTATTGCTGTTTTTGGACCAACAACACCTCGTGAAAACACACCTCAGTTTACTATTATGGAACCAACAACGGTATATGGTATTACAAAACAAACTGGAGAGCGTTGGTGTGAGTATTACCATAATAAATATGGTGTAGATGTTAGAAGTATCCGTTACCCAGGACTAATAAGTTGGAAAACATTACCTGGTGGTGGAACCACTGATTATGCCGTAGATATTTTTCATAAAGCTATTAAAGACAATGCTTACGATTGTTTTTTAAGTGAGAATACTGCGTTACCTATGATGTATATGGATGATGCCGTACGTGCTACAATGAGTATTATGGAAGCACCTAGTGATGCCATTAAAATTAGATCTTCATATAATTTAGGAGGTATTAGTTTTACGCCTGATATGATTTCAAAAGAGATTAAAACACATTTACCTGATTTTAAAATGAGTTATACACCAGACTTTAGGCAAGCTATTGCCGATTCATGGCCAATGAGCATTGATGATACTGCAGCTCAAAACGACTGGAATTGGAAACACAATTACGACTTAAAAGAAATGACAAATGTGATGCTTAAAAATTTAAGTACAGAAACAGTATAAAGCAATCTTATCTAAAAAAACAAAAATGCCTCTTCAGTATGCTCTATTGAAAAGGCATTTCCTTTTTTAAGTATTGCTACAATATCAAACCGGACATCAACATCAAGTTCATTTTCTATAACATAGGCATCAGCTGCGTTAACCAATAATTTTATTTTCTTCTGATTTATGGCGTCCTCTGGAGCGCTTATAGTATCTGAACTTCTTGTTTTTACCTCAACAATGGCTAACGTATGTTCTTTTTGAGCAATAATGTCTATTTCTGCTTTTAAATACCGCCAATTAGTTGCTAAAATAGCATACCCTTTTTTTTGTAAATGCTGTACAGCTAGCTGCTCGCCTTTTTTACCTAACTCGTTATGTAATGCCATTAATCAAAGTTTAACTTAGCGTATTCCTCGGTTACATCAAGGGTTACCTTACGCCCCAAATGTAAGGAACGGTTATCAGCAACATGGCCTGCCGGAAAATTAAACACAATCGGAAAATTGTATTCAGATAATACATCTAAAATAATTTCTTCAGCAGTTTTACCAAAAGGGATATCATTATCGTTCATTTTGGTCATTCCTCCCACAACCAAACCTGCTAACTGATTAAAGTACCCATTGCGTTTTAAGTTTATCATCATCCGATCTACATGGTACAGATACTCATCTAAATCTTCAATAAATAAAATTTTACCATCTGTTTCTACGGCAGATGGCGACCCCAGTAAGCTATATAACATTGATAAATTTCCTCCTACTAATTTCCCTTTGGCCTCCCCTAACTTATTAATAGATTCCGATGGAATTGTATAACTATTCTTTTGTCCAAATAAGTCTTTCCGTAAGGATTCCAATGCTTCATGCGTATTGCCTTTTACAGTAATAGGCATTACTGCATGCAGTGTTTCAATATGCATATTATGCAAATGCGAATGCAAAGCGGTTACATCGGAAAAACCAATAACCCATTTCGGCTGTTGTAAAAACTTAGTAAATTCTAAAGCATCAATAATGCGTACTGTACCATAGCCTCCACGCGCACACCAAATAGCTTTTACTGCATCGTCATCCATGGCTTGTTGAAAATCAGAAATTCTTTGTGAGTCGGTACCCCCAAACTGACAATCGGACAAACCAATCGTTTTACCAATTACCACATTAAGCCCCCAACTTTCATGTAACTCAATAGCTAGTTGCAAGTCTTCTTTATCAATTTTCCTGGCTGTCGTAACTATGGCAACAATATCACCGCGCTGTAAGGATTTTGGTTGCTGTATATTCATAACAGTAAAAATAATAAAACTATGGCAGTTATAACTTGTAATGTGTATTTTTGCAATTGAAAATTTTAGAACAGATGAGTCAAGATCCAAAAAGATATACCCTTACAGCAGCATTGCCATACACTAACGGCCCAATTCATATTGGACATTTAGCTGGTGTTTACGTACCAGCAGATATTTATGCGCGCTATTTACGTTTATTAGGTAAAGATGTTGCTTTTGTTTGCGGTAGTGATGAGCATGGTGTACCAATTACTATTAAAGCTAAAAAAGAAGGTGTGTCTCCGCAAGATGTGGTTGATAAATACAATGGTATTATCAAAAAATCTTTTGAAGATTTTGGAATTTCTTTTGACAACTACTCTAGAACTTCAGCAAAAGTGCATCATGATACAGCTTCTGAGTTTTTCAAAACCTTAGATTCTAAAGGTGAGTTTGTAGAAAAAATAGAACAACAATTATATGATGCTGAAGCTAATCAGTTTTTAGCAGACAGATTTGTTGTAGGAACTTGCCCTAAATGTGGTAATGAGGAAAGTTATGGTGATCAGTGTGAAAAATGTGGAACAAGTCATAACGCTACAGATTTAATCAATCCTAAATCTGCTATTACTGGTGCTGTACCGTCTTTAAAAGAAACTAAACACTGGTTTTTACCTTTAGATAAGCACGAAGCCTTTTTAAAACAATGGATTTTAGAAGATCATAAATCGGATTGGAAATCGAATGTGTACGGGCAATGTAAATCATGGATTGATGATGGCCTACGTGCGCGTGCCGTAACTAGAGATTTAGATTGGGGAATTCCTGTTCCTGTTGAAGGTGGCGAAGGAAAAGTATTATATGTATGGTTTGACGCACCTATAGGTTACATTTCAGCAACTAAAGAATGGGCAGAACGAGAAGGTAAGGATTGGGAACCATATTGGAAAAGTGACGATACCAAGTTGGTTCACTTTATAGGAAAAGATAATATTGTGTTTCATTGCATCATTTTCCCTGCCATGTTAAAAGCAGAAGGGTCTTATATTCTACCAGATAATGTGCCAGCCAATGAGTTTTTAAATTTAGAAGGCAATAAGTTATCAACCTCTAAAAATTGGGCGGTTTGGCTACATGAATATTTAGAAGATTTTCCAGGTAGACAAGATGCTTTACGTTATACATTAACAGCAACTGCTCCTGAAACAAAAGATAATGACTTTACATGGAAGGATTTCCAAGCACGTAATAAAGAATTGGCTGATAACTACGGAAACTTTATCAATAGAGTTTTAGTATTGACAAACAAATATTACGATGGTATTGTACCAACACCTAACGATTATACAGATGCTGACATAGAAGCTTTAGATGAAATGAAACAATTTCCAGCAGACATTTCATTTTCTATTGAACGTTACCGTTTTAGAGAAGCGAATTTAAAAATGATGAATTTGGCACGTTTAGGTAACAAATACTTGGCAGAGCAAGAACCTTGGAAAACAATTAAAGTTGATGAAGAACGCACAAAAACAGTAATGTATGTAGCTTTACAAATAGCTACGGCATTAGCAACCTTAAGTGAACCATTTATTCCTTTTGCCTCTAAAACATTGCAAGACTTATTACAACAACCAGAAACCAAATGGAATGACATTGCTGACAAAGCAAACTTATTACCATCAGGTCATAAAATAAAAGAAGGCAAAGCACCAATTTTATTCCCTCTAATTGAAGACGAAGCTATTCAAAAACAATTAGACCGTTTGGAAAACATCAAGTTAGAAAATGAAAAAGCAAACAAAGTTGTAGAACCTCAAAAAGAAACGGCTACGTTTGAAGATTTCTCTAAATTAGATTTAAGAACAGGAACAATTGTTGAAGCTGAAAAAATGCCAAAAACAAAAAAGTTATTAGTTTTAAAAGTTGACACTGGCATTGACACTAGAACTATTGTATCTGGAATTGCAGAAAGCTTTAAACCTGAAGACATCATTGGTAAACAAGTTACGGTATTGGTCAACTTAGCACCACGAAAATTACGCGGTGTTGAAAGCGAAGGAATGATTTTAATGACAGAAAATTCTAATGGTAAATTAGTATTCGTAAATCCTGATGAAGAGAATGTAAATAATGGGGAGAGTATTGCTTAACTTAACACCTTAAACACAAAAAAGAGAAGCCCTTTGGCTTCTCTTTTTTGTTTATATTATAATTATAGT
>CAJXHW010000068.1 GCA_913054565.1 uncultured Kordia sp.
CAATTTTTAGAGATCATATAACCTTTAGGGATGGTAATAGAGTTTTTAGGGGCTACAAAATTATAATAAGTAATATCTTTAGTATATGGTTTTTGTCTGTTGTAAAACAAGCGTTTTCCTGAAGTCACTTTGCTGTTAATATAATTCCCTTCATACCCTTTAAATTTTAAAGTAGTAGTTTTAGTGGAATCTATTTTCCAATCTAAAACATAAGTGTTAGCTTGATTATATAATTTAAATTGTTGTTGTCTTAACTCTTTAATGTTTTTATAATCGTTATCAATTAAAGTTAACATGGAATGCATTAATAGATAGGTTTGTTCAACACGCTGTTTATATGGCTTTAACATATGTGTTTCTACCATCATTCCTAAAGTGTTAAATAAAGTTGTGTAACCAGTTGAATATCTTGGGTAATCCATAAATTGTGACCAGCCAGACTCAGGAGTTGAGCCCCAAATATTCACATACGGTGTAATAGGGGTGTTTTTAGACTGTAAATCGTTTTCTAAATTAGGCATTAATTGTTGATGTAAGTAATCACCTAAAGGTCCACCGAGTTTGTTATGTTGCGTAAATAAATGCGTTAAGGTGTATTGATAATCTGCTCCATTGCTGACGTGATTGTCTATAAATACATCTGGATTTACACTATGGAAAATTTTAGCAAATGTTTCAGTATTTTTTGTGTCTGATTTTATAAAATCTCTATTCAAATCAAAATTTCTTGCATTGCCTCTAAATCCATATGTTTTTGGTCCATTTTGATTGGTTCTTGTTGTGGAATTTCTATTTAAACATCCGCCAATGTTATATATAGGTATTGTTGTTAATGTTGTGTTTTTTGGCGCAGAAATTTTACCAAGAGCCAAATCTCTAAACAATAACATGGTAGCATCAATCCCGTCAGATTCACCAGGGTGTATGCCATTGTTAATTAGTAGTTTTGCGTTTGAATTGTTGTTAAAGTCACCTGTGGAGTTGTACCATATTAAATGAAGAGGTTCTCCTGAGTCGGTTTCTCCAATTGTTTCTAGTTTAATTTCTGAAAAAATATTTGCTAAATTTTCATAGTAAGCAATAATTTCATGGTATGTTGGTGTTTCTTTACCATGTGATATTTCAAATACGGTTTCAAAGTTTTTATTTGAATGGGTGTTCTTACATGAAGATAAAAACATGAATGGAATAATAACAAAAATCAGTTTTTTCATATAGCAAGTTACTTGTAAAATGTGGTGTTAGTTTTTTAATAAAAACTAAAATTAACTAAAAAACTGAATCAATATGAGAATAGGGTTGTTTAGTTTGTAAATAACACTATTTTTGCACGCTTAAATTAAACGGGTTAACGTAAAGTTAATTGATTGAAAATCAAAAGATTTTAAAAAAACATGAATGCATTAATTCAGAAACATACAGAAAACGCTAAAAATGATATTTTGGCAGGAATGACGGTGTCTTTAGCAATGATACCAGAAGTTGTTGCTTTTGCCTTTGTAGCACAAATTAATCCGTTAATGGCATTGTCTGGTGCATTTATGATTGGGTTAATTACGGCTGTTTTTGGTGGTCGTCCAGGGTTAATTTCTGGAGCTGCGGGAGCTGTAGCAGTAATTTTTGTATCGATGATTGCAGAAGGTCATACCAAAGGAATGTTGTTTGATCAGCCAGTTGAAAATATGGGGATATTTTATTTGATGGCTTGTGTAATTTTAATGGGAGTTATTCAGATACTAGCCGGTGTATTTAAGTTAGGAAAATTTGTAAGATTAATACCTCATTCAGTTATGATGGGGTTTGTTAACGGATTATCTATAGTAATTTTTTGGGCTCAAGTAAAAATGTTTACTCATAAAAAATTAGAAGTGTCTGCTTCTGGCGTAAAAGGATATGTCAATGAATATATGCGTGGTACAGAGTTGTATACAATGATTGGTTTAGTGGCGTTAACAATGCTAATTATCTGGTTTTTGCCAAAAATAACAAAAAAAATACCAGCGGCTTTAACGGCAATATTAATTACAACATTAATAGTGGTATTTACAGGGTTAGATGTTAGCACAGTGGGCTCATATATTATTGAAGGTGGAGGAACAGGTTTAAAAGGGGAGTTTCCAACACCAAACATGGAGTTATGGCAAAACCTACCAATAAACTTAGATACATTAACATTTATTTTGCCATTTGCTTTTTTGGCTGCTTCTGTAGGTTTAATTGAAACTTTGATGACAATGAATTTGGTAGACGAATTAACTGAAACAAGAGGAAAAGGGAATCGTGAATGTGTTGCGCAAGGTGCTGGAAATATAGTAAGTGGTCTATTTGGAGGAACTGGAGGTTGTGGAATGATAGGGCAAACAGTTATTAATATTAACAGTGGTGGTCGCGGACGTTTATCAGGAATAATGATGGCTGTAACCTTGTTGTCATTTATTTTGTTTGCAGATAAATATATAGAGATGGTACCTATTGCTGCGCTGGTTGGAGTAATGTTTATGATGGTTATAGAAACATTTGCATGGTCTAGTTTTAGAATTTTAAAGAAAATACCAAAATCAGATGCAGCCGTGTTAATTATTGTGTCTGCAGTAACTGTTGTTTATGATTTAGCAATTGCAGTTTTTGTTGGGGTTATCATTTCTGCCTTGGTATTTGCATGGGAAAATGCTAAGAAAATTAGAGCACGTAAACGTTTTAAGGACGACGGCACTAAAGTGTATGAAATATTTGGGCCTTTATTTTTTGGAAGTATTCAGGCATTTAATAGCAAGTTTGATATCAAAAATGACCCAGAAAATGTTGAGATTGATTTCTTAGAATCTCGTGTGTCTGACCATTCTGCTTTAGAGGCATTGTTTAATTTGATTGAGAAGTATGAGAAAGCAGGAAAACAAGTGAAATTAAAACACTTGTCTGAAGATTGTAAAAACTTAATGGTAAAAGCCTCACCTAAATTGATGAGTGCTATTGTGGAAGATATTGATGACCCGCGTTATCATGTTATGGCAAATGGTGATTTTATATAATTAATAGCGTTAGAATGGTCTAAAAAAAGCCTCGATGACTACTAAATGTCATTGAGGCTTTTTTTCTATGTAAACTTTAATAATGACAATTGCCAGTATCCTACATCAACCTATTGATTAAATTTGTACCCTACGTTTTTAAAATGGGCAACTTTTTTGAAACCCATTTTTTTATGTAGTCAAACGCTTTACGGCTTATATAATGAAATGCCACTAATCACTTTTTAGTAATAAAATTTAAGTTGAAATTAGTGTTTTCTTCAATGTTTTACTCTCACATTTTCAGGAACTAAAATGGTATAGTCGCCGCCGTTACGTAATACATCACGAACAATACTTGAGCTTATAAAAGATGTTTCGGCACTAGTTAATAAAAATAAGGTGTCAATACCAGATAATTTTCTATTTGTAATTGCAATTGCTTTTTCAAACTCAAAATCTGCAGGATTCCTTAAGCCTCGTAACATGTAATCAGCATTAATGTCTTTACAATAATCTATGGTTAAGCCAGAGTAGGTACTCACAGTAATTTTTGGTTCGTCTTTAAAAGTGTCTTTTATAAACTGAACACGTTCTTCTAAAGTGAACATGTATTTTTTGGCATCGTTTATACCAATGGCAATAATAATTTCATCAAAAAGCGGTACTGCTCTTGAAATAATATCTTGATGACCTAAAGTAATAGGGTCAAAGGATCCTGGGAAAACTGCTTTTTTCATGTGTTATGTTCTTCCTTTAAAATTACAACTTTTTATTCAGAGCCTCATGTATGGCATTCATAAATAAATCGGTTAATGAAATACCTGCTGCTTTGGCTTGTTGCGGTAAAATACTTTCTTCAGATAAGCCAGGGTTTGTATTAATTTCTATAAAGTGAGGGGTGTTGTTGTGAAAAATAAATTCAGCTCTTGAAAAACCTGTCATGTCAAGTAGTTCATATATATGTTTTGCTAGTTTACTTACTTCTTTAGTTTGTGCATCGGAAATTCGTGCAGGAGTAATTTCTTGAGATAAACCTTCGTATTTTGCCTTGTAGTCAAAAAAGTCAGTTTCTGAAACAATTTCCGTAATTGGTAAAACGGTAATTTCTCCTTTGAATGTAATCACACCAACAGAAACTTCAATACCGTCTAAAAAAGATTCAATTAAAACTTGAGAGTCTTCTTTTAAAGCATTAGTGATTGCATTAGGAATATCTTCGGTGTTATATACTTTAGACACGCCAAAGCTAGAGCCAGCTCTATTTGCCTTTACAAAACACGGTAGCCCAACTTTTTCTGCAATGGCTTTACTGTCAATAGTATCGCCTCTATCATAAAACACTGAAGTTGCTATTGGAATATTGTACGGGCGCAACACAGATAATAAATCTCGTTTATTAAAGGTTAGGGCAGCTTGATACATACCGCAGCTTGTTTGTGGTATGTTTAATAATGCAAAGTAAGCCTGCATATAACCATCTTCACCTGGGGTTCCGTGAACAGTATTAAAAACACAATCAAATGAAATTTTTGCGGTGTTAACAGTTACAGAAAAATCAGCCTTATCAATAGGATATTCATTGTTGTTATCATCAACATAAACCCATTTGTTTTTTAAAAGATGAACTCTGTAGGCATTACAGTGTTCTTTTATGGCGTTATAAACTACGTTACCGGATTTTAAAGAGATTTGATATTCGCTAGAATATCCGCCCATCAATACTGCAATTGTGTTCATTTTTTGTTAATAGTTGAATTAAAAATGTCATTATGAACCATAATGTGTGTTAACAAAAATACTATTATTATATTTGTCCTCTAAATAAAAAGTATGGGTCTTTTAAAATTTATTTTCAGTAAAACATTTCTAATTCAAATAGGATTGGCAATCGTTGCTTTTGGAGTTATTTTATTTGCATTTTCACGATGGATGGCAAGCACAACAAATCATGATGAGTTTAAAGAAGTGCCTAATTTAGAAGGGAAGAAGTTAGATATAACAAAAAGCTTATTAGAAGAAAGAGATTTGGTTTTAGGAGATGTTGAGTATAAAGATTATGATCCTAAATATCCAAAAGAAGCTATTGTTGAGCAAAATCCAATTGCAGGGGCAAAAGTAAAATCTGGAAGAAAAATATATGTAAGTGTTAATAAATCAGAATACCGATTGGTAAGAATTCCAAATTTAAAAGATAAAACCCAACGTCAAGCAGAAAGTACGCTAAAGGCAATTGGATTCAAAATTGGGAAAATAACATACAAACCACACTTTGCAAAAGATGCTGTTATGGGGTTATTGCATAAAGGAAAGACTATTAACGAGAATGATAAATTGCCATACACTTCTGTAATAGATTTAGTGTTAGGTGATGGTGAGTTGAACTACGGAGAAAAAGGAGCAACAACTACTGAGGAAACATCTCAGGTTGCACAATAGATATGACAGAGAATACAGAACAAACAGGGCCTGAAAACAAGGACTTATATGAGCATCATAAGTTTACAGCAACGGCAGGACAAGAACCATTACGTGTCGATAAATTTTTAATGAATTTCATTGAAAACGCCACACGTAATAAAATTCAACAAGCAGCAAAAGATGGAAACATTTTTGTTAATGAAAAGGTCGTCAAGTCTAATTATAAAGTAAAAGGAAATGATGTGGTTAAAGTGCTTTTTGAGCACCCGCCTTATGAAAATTTATTGGTAGGAGAGGATATTCCTTTAGATATTGTTTATGAAGATGATGATTTATTAGTGGTTAATAAACCGGCAGGAATGGTTGTGCATCCTGGGCACGGAAATTATTCAGGAACTCTAATAAACGCTTTGATTCATCATATTGATAATTTACCAACAAACTCCGATGATAGACCAGGTTTGGTGCATAGAATAGATAAAGATACTAGTGGATTGCTGGTAGTGGCTAAAACAGAACAAGCCATGACACATTTGGCAAAGCAGTTTTTTGACAAAACTTCAGAACGTAAGTATCATGCTTTGGTTTGGGGGCATGTAAATGACGATGAGGGAACTATAGAAGGAAATATTGGTAGACATCATACCAACAGATTACAAAATACCGTATATACTGATGATGAGGCTGAATATGGAAAGCCAGCCGTGACGCATTATAAAGTTTTAGAGCGTTTTGGTTATGTGACTTTGGTAGAGTGTGAATTAGAGACAGGTAGAACTCATCAAATTCGTGTGCATATGAAACATATTGGACACACCTTGTTTAATGATTCTCGTTATGGAGGAGAACGTATTTTAAAAGGAACAACATTTACAAAATATAAACAGTTTGTAGATAATTGTTTTAAAATATTACCTCGCCAGGCACTACATGCTAAAACCTTAGGGTTTATTCATCCTACTACGGGTGAGAAAATGAGTTTTACTTCTGAAACTCCTAAAGATATGCTAGACTGTTTTGATAAGTGGCGCGCTTATGCTAAGCATAGAGATTTATAAAATATGATTATACCGTTATAAGAAAAAGATACTGTGAAAGGTATCTTTTTTTGTTTTTGCTTTAGTAACTTTGAATATCCTAAACCGATTATAATGAAAATAGTAATTTCTCCAGCAAAGTCATTAGATTTTGAATCTGACTTACCAACTCAAAAATTCACGGACGCCACTTTTTTAGAAGAGGCGCAGCAAATAAATTCGAAGTTGAAAAAGCTAGCGCCTAAAAAAATTGGAGAGTTGATGAAAATATCAGAGAAGTTATCGGAGTTAAATTGGCAGCGTAATCAAGATTGGAAATTGCCATTTATACCAGAAAATTCAAGGCCAGCAGTCTTTGCTTTTAATGGTGATGTGTATTCAGGGTTGGATGCATATACACTTAATGATAACGCTATTGATGAGTTGCAAAATTCATTACGAATTCTTTCTGGATTATATGGAATGCTAAAACCGTTAGATTTAATACAGCCTTACCGGTTAGAAATGGGAACAAAGTTTTCGGTTGGAAGAGCTAAAAATCTACATGGGTTTTGGAAAAAAAAAGTAACACAACAATTAAACGATGAATTACAAGAAAATGAACTTTTTGTAAACTTAGCAAGCAATGAGTATTTTGCAGCAGTTGATGTTAAGCAATTAAACACTTCGGTAATTACTCCAGTTTTTAAAGACTGGAAAAACGATAAGCTCAAAGTAATCTCGTTTTTTGCTAAAAAAGCACGTGGTTTAATGGTGCGCTATATTATTGACACTAATGCAACCACTATTGAAGATTTGAAGGGTTTCAATTATGAAGGATATGCATTTTCAGAAGAATACTCAGATATGGCTAAAAAAGAACTTGTTTTTGTGCGTTAATGAAAAAGCTTGTAGTTTTAACGGGGGCAGGAATGAGTGCGGAAAGTGGAATATCTACATTTCGCGATGCAAATGGTTTATGGGAAGGGCATGATGTTATGGAAGTGGCATCACCGGAAGGTTTTGCAAATAACCCAGAATTGGTGTTGGATTTTTATAATAAACGTCGTGAGCAATTAAAACACGTGTCGCCTAATCAAGGGCATTTCAATTTAAAACAATTAGAAAAAACTTTTGAAGTTCATATTGTTACTCAAAATGTAGATGATTTGCATGAGCGCGCAGCAAGTACAAATGTGTTGCATTTACACGGTGAACTTCGTAAAGTACGTAGTACTAAAAATGAAGCTTTGATTTATAAGTGGGAAGACGATTTAGTTTTAGGAAATTTAGCTGAAGATAAATCGCAATTACGCCCGCACATTGTATGGTTTGGTGAAGCGGTGACAATGATAGATATAGCTGTAGAATTGGTTAGCGACGCTGATATCATCGTGATTATCGGAACATCTATGCAGGTTTATCCTGCTGCGGGACTGTTGAGTTATGTAAAACACAATTCACCGATATACTTTATAGATCCGAAGCCATCTATTCGTGAAACAGATTTTGAAAACCTAACAATTATTCAATCTGGTGCTGTTGAGGGTACAATTACATTGGTTGATTTGCTACTTCAGTCTTAATTTTTACAAGTGTTATCCAGTTGGTTAGTGCAGTAATATCAGCGTTGCTAAGTTTTGCATCTTGATGTGTCAACGTGTATGATGCTAAGGGCATTTCTTTGTCTTCAATCATTTCTATAAACTCATCTAATTTGTGTGCTTTTTTCTTAGCGGAATAACTGCTCCATTCTGAAAAATTCAAATGTTCTTTTCCGTGTTCAATATGGCCGTCTACCCAAAAATTTATTGGAGTAATTCTATCATACCAAGGGTATATAGTATTGTTAGAATGACAATCATAACAGGAGGTTTTTATAATATTTGCCAAGTGCTGAGGTGGTTGTTCAAGTGTGATGAAATCCGACTCAGGAACAAATTCTGATTCGTTCTTCTTAGGATTAATAAATTGTGCTGCTGTAAATAGTACAAAT
>CAJXHW010000069.1 GCA_913054565.1 uncultured Kordia sp.
ATCAAAAACTAACTTCTTAGAAACAAACTCTGTAATTATAGACAAAAAACTTACATTTGGAAGTCTATTTTTTAAACGCATGTAATCTTTTTCAGTAGTAATTATCAACCTTTTTTTTGAAAGAATGTTAATTTCTTTGTCTGTAAAATTATGGTGGTCTTTATAAATTAAATGCTCGAAATTTAATTCTTTTTTCTTGAGGTAATTAACTAATGGTTTAGGGTTTGCAATACCTGTAACAAGAGTGAATTTAGTTGTTTTTAAAAGGTTTACATTATAGTTTTTAACTCCTTTAATTTCATTAGAATAACCTATTGATGTAAAATACACGTCCTGCTTTACATTGAGTTTTTTGATAATTTCCATCTGTTTTAAATCAGAAATATCTTGAGGACATTTAGTAACTATTATAACATCTGCTCGTTTGGCACCTCTTTTAGATTCTCGTAAATTACCCGAGGGCAACAAGTAATCATCAACAAAAAGATCGTCATATTTTGTTAAAAGGATATAAAACCCTGCCGTTACTTTTCTGTGTTGAAAAGCATCATCCAATAGCACAATATCCGGGCGTATTAGCTTTTGTAAATTTAATATTCCGTTTTGCCTATCGCCATCAACTGCAACAGCTATATCTTTAAATTTTGAATGAAATTGCATGGGTTCATCACCAATGTCATCGGCTGTAGACTCTTTATCAGCTAAAACAAAACCATTGGTTTTCCTTCTATACCCTCTACTTAAAACTGCTAATTGCCCTTCACTTTTAAGTAATCCTATTAAATATTCTATCATTGGTGATTTTCCCGTCCCTCCAACTGATAAATTTCCAACTGCAATAATTGGAATATTATATGCTTTACTTTTTAAAATACCTTTGTCAAAAAAGAAATTTCTAAGTGTCGTCACCAAATCATAAACTATAGATATGGGAAATAATATTTTTCTTAGCTGCCTCACAATACGAAAGTAAACTATCTATACTCCACTTGCAAACGATAAATATGTATCTTTGATTATATCATTAATGAAACTTATAATTTTAAAGCTTAAAATATGCTTATAAAAGACGTCATTGCACACATGGAAAGCTTAGCTCCTTTGGCTTATGCAGAAGGCTTTGATAATGTTGGGCTACTTGTTGGAAACAAAAATACTGCACTAACTGGAGTTCTAATTACTCATGACACCCTTGAAGAGGTTGTAGATGAAGCTATTGCAAAAAAATGCAATCTAATAGTAAGTTTTCATCCTATAATTTTTTCTGGAATAAAGAAATTTAACGGTCAGGACTATGTTAACAGAGTTGTTATTAAAGCTATTAAACATGATATTGCAATTTATGCTACACATACAGCTTTAGATAATGTTCAACATGGTGTAAACAGTACAATTTGTAATCAACTCCAGCTTACCAATTGTGAAATTCTAATCCCTAAAAAAGAGTTTATTTACAAGTTAACTACTTATGTTCCGGTAAAAGAAGCTGAAAACGTGCGTGCAGCACTTTTTGATATTGGTGCTGGTAATATTGGCAACTATGATCATTGCAGCTTTAACATATCAGGAGAAGGTACTTTTAAAGGAAATAATGAATCCAACCCACATGTAGGGCAAAAAGGAAAACTTCATACTGAAAATGAAATTCAGTTAAACATTACATTTGAGAAGCATTTAAAGTCAAAAATACTACAAACACTTTTCACAAATCATCCGTATGAAGAAGTGGCTTATGAAATAACAAAATTAGCTAATACCTATCAAAAAATTGGCTTAGGAATGATTGGGGAATTAGAAACACCAATGAGTGAATTAGATTTTTTAAACTTTTTGAAAGATAAAATGCATACTGAATCAATTAGACATTCAAAATTACTCGGAAAAACCGTAAAAAAAATAGCCGTTTTAGGAGGGTCAGGTGCATCAGCTATAACGCAAGCAAAAAGCTCTGGAGCAGATGTTTACGTAACTTCAGATTTAAAATATCACGATTTTTACCAAGCAGAAAATAGTATTTTATTATGTGATATAGGACATTATGAGAGTGAACAATACACAAAATCACTTTTATATGAGTTTCTTAGTAAAAAATTACCTAATTTTGCAATCGTTTTATCAGGTATTAATACTAATCCAGTCAATTATTTTTAAGATATGGCAAAGAAAAAAGAAATTTCAGTAGAAGACAAGTTAAGAGCATTATATAATTTGCAATTAATCGACTCTCGTATTGATGAAATTAGAAATGTACGTGGAGAGCTTCCTTTAGAAGTTGAAGATTTAGAAGACGAAGTAGCAGGATTAAGCTTAAGAGTTGATAATTTTAATAACGACATTGAATCACTTAACACTCAAATTAAAGCAAAGTTAAATGCAATTGAAGAGTCTAAAGTTTTAATGAAAAAATATACTAAGCAACAAGAAAACGTACGCAATAACAGAGAGTACAGTTCTTTAGCTAAAGAAACTGAATTTCAAGAGCTAGAAATTGAGTTAGCTGAGAAGCACATAAAAGAATTTAAAGCTCAAATTGCACATAAAACTGAGGTAATTGAAAAAGCTCAAGAACGTTTAGCTGACAAACAAGCGCATTTAGGACACAAAAAAGAAGCCTTAAACGAAATTGTTTCTGAAACTGAAAAAGAAGAAGAAGCTTTATTAGAAAAATCTGCTAAATACGAAAAGCAAATTGAAGAGCGTTTAATGATTGCTTATAACCGCATTAGAACTAATGTAAAAAACGGTTTAGCAATTGTTGCAATTGAGCGTGGTGCTGCAGGAGGATCATATTTTACAATTCCACCACAAGTTCAAGTAGAAATTGCTGGTCGTAAAAAAATTATTACTGATGAGCATTCAGGACGTATTTTAGTTGATGCAGAATTAGCCGCAGAACAAAAATTAAAAATGGAAAAAATGTTTGCTAAATTATAAGTAAACTAAAATTTATATCTTAGAGCTGTCTTTTAAAAAAAGACAGCTTTTTTTTTGAATTATGGAAGGAATAAAACTCACACGTATAAATAAATTTTTAAGTGAAGCTGGCTACTGTTCTCGAAGAGCTGCCGATAAACTTATAGACCAAGGTCGTGTTACAATTAATGGTGCAGTGCCAGAAATGGGGACAAAAATAGCTCCAAATGACGAGGTAAGGGTTGATGGTAAACTCATTTCTGAATCAGTTGAAAAACCAGTATACATAGCTTTCAATAAGCCTATTGGTATTGTTTGTACCACAGATACTAAAGTTGAAAAGGACAATATTATAGACTACATCAACTACCCTACTAGAATATTTCCTATTGGACGTTTAGATAAACCTAGCGAAGGTTTAATCTTCTTAACTAATGATGGTGACATTGTAAATAAAATTTTACGTGCCAGAAACAATCACGAAAAAGAATATCTTGTAACTGTTGACAAACCTATCACAAAGGAATTTATTCAGAAAATGAGTAATGGTGTTCCTATTTTAGATACCGTAACCAGAAACTGTAAAGTTGAACACGTCAGTAAGTTTATTTTTAAAATAATCCTTACCCAAGGTTTAAACAGACAAATAAGACGCATGTGTGAATATTTAGACTATGAAGTAGTAAAACTTAAACGCGTCCGTATTATGAATATTTCTTTAGATGTTCCTGTGGGCAAATGGCGAGATCTTACAGCTCAAGAACTTGATAAAATTAACACCTTAGTAAGTGATTCTTCAAAAACAAATTAAAAAAAAATCTCCTTTATCATAAAGGAGATTTTTTTTTAATTTGTTTTACTATTTTGCTCTATGACGTTCTCTTGCCAATAATGTGTTTTTCAACAACATAGCTATAGTCATTGGCCCAACCCCACCAGGAACAGGTGTAATGTGACTTGCTTTTTTTGATACATTTTCAAAATCTACATCACCTTTAATCACATAGCCTCTTGGAGCTTTATCATCTGGAACTCTTGAAATTCCTACATCTATTACTACAGCATCATCTTTTACCATTTCAGCTTTTAGGAAATCTGGCATTCCTAAAGCCATAATAATAATATCTGCTTGACTAATAATTTGTGTAATGTTTTTAGTATGACTATGAGTAAGTGTTACTGTAGAGTTTCCAGGCCAACCTTTACGCCCCATTAAAATACTCATAGGGCGCCCTACAATATGACTTCTACCTACAACAACTGTATGCTTCCCTTTAGTATCAACTTTATAACGTTCTAACAGCTCTAATATACCAAATGGAGTTGCAGGAATAAATGTACTCATATCTAATGCCATCTTTCCAAAATTGGCTGGATGAAACCCGTCAACATCTTTATCAGGATTTATAGCCATTAAAATTTTCTGATCATCAATTTGTTTTGGCAATGGTAATTGCACAATAAACCCATCAATATCATCATTCTCATTTAACTCTTCAATTTTATCAAGCAATTCAACTTCACTAACGGTATTAGGTAGCTGCACTAAAGTTGACTCGAAACCTACACGCTCACAAGCTCTAACCTTACTCCCTACATAAGTTAAACTAGCACCATCACTACCAACAATTACTGCTGCTAAGTGTGGTACTTTCTCCCCATTTGCTTTCATTTTTAACACCTCGGCTGCTATTTCATCTTTGATGTCATTACTTGTTTTTTTACCGTCTAGTAAAATCATTTTTCTTGTAGTTTCTGTTACATGTTGCAAGTGTAACAATTTATAACTGTGTTGTTGTTTATTATATAATCAAAAAAAAGCCACCAATTTACTGGCAGCATTTTTCTATCTCATTCCTTTCATCATCTGCATCATTTTCTTTCCACCCCCACCTTGCATCATCTTCATCATTTTACTCATTTGGTTGAATTGTTTTAGCAACTGATTAACTTCTTGTACTGATCGACCAGCTCCTTTAGCTATTCGCTTTTTTCTATTCGCGTTTATAACTGATGGTTTTGTACGCTCACCCGGTGTCATTGAATAAATAATTGCTTCAATATGCTTAAAAGCATCATCATCAATATCCATTCCTTTCATTGCTTTAGAAGCACCAGGAATCATTCCCATCAAATCCTTCATATTACCCATTTTCTTAACCTGCTGAATCTGGTTTAAAAAATCGTCAAATCCAAATTGATTTTTAGCAATTTTCTTTTGTAACTTTCTAGCCTCTGCTTCATCAAACTGTTCCTGTGCTCTTTCTACTAAAGACACAACATCTCCCATTCCTAAAATACGGTCTGCCATACGAGACGGATGAAACACATCAATTGCTTCCATCTTCTCACCAGTACCAATAAACTTAATAGGCTTATTAACTACAGATTTAATTGAAATTGCAGCTCCACCACGTGTATCACCATCTAACTTCGTTAAAATAACTCCGTCAAAATTCAAAACATCATTAAAAGCTTTTGCTGTATTTACAGCATCTTGACCAGTCATAGAGTCTACCACAAAAAGAGTTTCTTGAGGTTGAATTGCTTTATGAATATTTGAAATTTCAGTCATCATTGCTTCATCAACCGCTAAACGCCCTGCAGTATCAATAATTACTACATTATGTCCATTTGCTTTAGCATGTGCAATACCTGCTTGTGCAATTGCAACAGGATCTGTATTTCCTTTATCAGAAAACACGTCTACCTTTATTTGTTCACCAACCACATGCAATTGATCAACTGCCGCCGGACGGTACACATCACAAGCAACTAATAATGGTTGTTTAGATTTCTTACTTTTAAGAAAGTTAGCTAATTTACCTGAGAAAGTAGTTTTACCAGACCCTTGCAAACCAGACATCAAAATCACAGTTGGCGCACCTGATAAGTTTAACCCTTCAGTATCACCTCCCATTAACTCTGTTAACTCATCTTTTACCAACTTAACCATTAACTGGCCAGGTTGCAACGTTGTTAATACGTCTGCTCCTAATGCTTTTTCTTTTACACGATTGGTAAAATCTTTAGCTATTTTAAAATTTACATCAGCATCTAATAAGGCTCTACGAACTTCTTTTAAAGTTTCAGCAACATTTACTTCGGTAATTTTTCCATGCCCTTTTAGTACATGAAACGCTTTATCTAACTTATCACTTAAATTATTAAACATAAATCTTTCATCAAAATTTTAGAAGTCACAAAGATACTTAAAAGTTTGAAGTTTGAAATGAGATTTTTAAAGTAATTAAGAGGAATTTCGGAACAATTAACCCAACAATATTATTCGTTTGTTTCGGACTCGGAAAATTTCTTACTGTTGAATTCATCACTCATGTTTTTTGGAATAGAAAGTGATTTCCAATCTTCATTTTGAAGCATTTTAGCCACATAAACAATTTGTCCAATATGATATGAGTAATGACACAACTGTCTTGTTATGGCATCAATAACAGAATGAGGTTCTTTTCGAATGTAAATAGTTTTATCCAAATCGTTTTCATCTAAACTTTTGAGGACAGATAAGAAGCAATCCCAACCTTTATTCCACGCTTCCATCATTTCAGCTTTTGAGGTGTAAGAATTTACGAATTCGGCATCACGTTCACGCCATTCTTTTTCACCGTCTTCTGTTAAAAAATTGGTCCATCTGGAAAATTGATTTCCAACAACGTGTTTTACTATTATTGATATACTACTAGATTCTTCGTTAAATTGCCAGGATATTTGATCATCTGTTAATTGATCAATGGCTCTTTCTCCAACAGATTTATACGATTCAATCTGTCGGATTGCACTTTGTAGGAAGTTATTTGTCATCAGTTGATTTTACAAATTTTATAGAAGTTGTATTTACGCAATACCTTTTGCCGGTAGTTTCTTTTGGGCCATCATCAAAAATATGACCTAAATGCCCATCACAGGCTTTACATGTAATTTCAGTTCTAATCATACCATGACTGTAATCTGGAGTCATTTCAACGGTTCCAGGTATGGCATCATCAAATGATGGCCACCCACAATGGCTTTCATATTTGGTATTCGATTTGAATAATTGTGAATCACATGCGGCACACAAATAAGTTCCTTTCTCAAAATGTTTTGTGTAACCTCCATTACCTGCTCTATCTGTTCCTTTCTCTCTTAGAACGTAGTATTCTTGCGGAGTTAATTCCTTTTTCCATTCGGCTTCAGTTTTTTTCATCGATTTTATTTTTGGCTGATTCGTTTCACTTTTCTGCGCATTAGTTTCCCAACTAAGAAATACAAAAAGTAAACTAAAAGTAAGAAGGGTTCTCATTTTTTTTCAAATTTAAGGACTAAAATAATTATAATTAATTTGACGTAGATTTAATTTCTACTTACAATATGATTTTGATATTTATGTATAACTTTGAACAAAGATTAAACAAATGATTATGAAAAGGATTATTGCATTAGGGTTAGTTCTTGGTTTTGTGGTTGCTTGTAGTACAGTGCCAATTACCAATAGAAAGCGTTTAAATATAGTTTCTGATGAAGAAATACTGCCTGCCAGTTTTGCGCAGTATGAAGGGTTTTTAAAAGAAAATAAAATTTCAACAAATGCTACTGAAACTGCAGAAATAAAAGAGGTAGGGAGAAGAATCTCCAGGTCTGTAGATCAGTTTATGAGAGCCAATGGTATGACCAAAGAAGCGGATAGTTATCGTTGGGAGTTTAATTTGATTGCAGACGACATTGTAAATGCTTGGTGTATGCCTGGAGGTAAAGTGGCTTTTTATGAAGGTATTTTACCAATTTGTGCAAATACAGATGGTATTGCGGCGGTTATGGGGCACGAAGTTGCCCATGCTTTTGCAAAACATGGGCAAGAGCGTATGACAAGTGCTTATGGTCAACAACTAGGTGGAGTTGCGGTTGCTGTTGGAACGTTAGGCGAATCGGAAGAATCACAAATTTTATGGAATACAGTTTATGGTGTGGGATCACAGGTTGGAATGTTGGCTTATAGTAGAACACATGAAACAGAGGCAGACAAATTGGGTATGGTTTTTATGATTATGGCTGGTTACAACCCGGAAGAAGCCATTCAGGTTTGGGTTAGAATGAGTGAAAGAAGCAATGGTAGTGCTCCTCCTGAATTTTTAAGTACGCATCCATCTAACGAAACTAGAATTGAAAATTTGCGAGCGTATTTGCCTGAAGCAAAAGCACATGCTGATCGTATAAAAAAGGAGGCAACTCAATAATAAAAATAATTCATAGGGACAATTTTTAATGTATATTGAACTTTTGAAAATTCACCCAAACTAACCTATTTAGTTTATGTTACAAAAAGGAGATAAAAAACTCATAAATGCTTGGGCATTCTATGATTGGGCTAATTCTGTTTATTCATTAGTTATGAGCACTGCTGTTTTTCCAATTTATTATACAACGCTTACAGATTCCTTTGCAAATATTGAGGGGAAAGTAACCATTTTAGGCACCCAATGGGACCCAATTACATT
>CAJXHW010000070.1 GCA_913054565.1 uncultured Kordia sp.
ACTATTTAGTAAAATTGCATATAGAAGATAGTGATGGTTACAATAAAGAAAAAGTAGAATATGTATATTATTTATTAGCACAAGAGGCAGGTATTAATATGATGCCATCTAAATTGATTGAAAACAAACATTTCGCCACACTAAGATACGACAGGCAAAACGGTGAAAAACAACACGTATTAACCGTTACCGGACTAACAGGTTGGGACTTTAAAAGTCAGCCAGAAAATTCATCTTATGAAAATGTGTTTAAAGTGGCATTAGCCTTAGAAGTTCCTCATAAAGATCTGCAACAATTATTTAAGCGAATGATATTCAATCTTGTTTTTCGTAATGTAGACGACCATTTAAAAAACCATAGTTTTATCTATAATAAAGAAAGTAATAGTTGGAATTTAGGGCCTGCTTATGATCTAACCTATGCGCTAAATCCATTATTTACGTTTAAATCAACCTCAAGAGCATTGTCTATTAATGGAAAGCGTACTTCAATAACAATTAAAGATATCCTTACTATTGCTGAAGAATTTGCAATTAAAAATCCAATAGGTATTATTGAAAACATCCAAGCCTTGACGTCTAAATGGGTTGGCCTTGCAGATGAACATGAAATCCCTAAAAAGATTAGTGATAGAATTGATGACGATTTTTTAAAGTTAAAATAAATAAATCATCTTTTGTGTTGTGAATTGATTTCAAATTGTATTTTTATGTGAGCAATCACATGTTTCTTGAAGTTTAATGCAGTTATTTGTGTGTTGTGAATTGATTTCAAATTGTATTTTTATGTGAGCAATCACATGAATATTTATAACGGGACTTGGCTAGAGACTGTTGTGAATTGATTTCAAATTGTATTTTTATGTGAGCAATCACATGTAAAGTAAAGAGTATAACAGATAGAAAAGCGTTGTGAATTGATTTCAAATTGTATTTTTATGTGAGCAATCACATGTTTCTGCTTACGCCTAATTTATAAACATCTGTTGTGAATTGATTTCAAATTGTATTTTTATGTGAGCAATCACATGTGATAACGGTTTTTATTAGCATACACGTATGTTGTGAATTGATTTCAAATTGTATTTTTATGTGAGCAATCACATGCAAATCTGGAAAAGTCAATCAACACTCTATGTTGTGAATTGATTTCAAATTGTATTTTTATGTGAGCAATCACATGTATGCCAGAAGCAGAATACAATGGTTTAATGTAGTGAATTGATTTCAAATTGTATTTTTATGTGAGCAATCACATGATGAAAAATGAAGCAAAACAATACTTATCTGTTGTGAATTGATTTCAAATTGTATTTTTATGTGAGCAATCACATGAACTTAGCATTACAATACAAAAAGCCTATTGTTGTGAATTGATTTCAAATTGTATTTTTATGTGAGCAATCACATGAAAAAATATTTATGGACAACGTAAATTAATGTTGTGAATTGATTTCAAATTGTATTTTTATGTGAGCAATCACATGAAACTTTTGATTCAATGCTTAAAGAGTCTAGTTGTGAATTGATTTCAAATTGTATTTTTATGTGAGCAATCACATGTTTAAAAGCGTGTAAGACTAAAGAAGAAGTGTTGTGAATTGATTTCAAATTGTATTTTTATGTGAGCAATCACATTTGTATTTACCATTAGTAAAAGTATTGAGCGGTTGTGAATTGATTTCAAATTGTATTTTTATGTGAGCAATCACATGTAATATAGATTGGAGCGTAGGGGGTAATTGGTTGTGAATTGATTTCAAATTGTATTTTTATGTGAGCAATCACATGACAACACGCCTTTGCCTGACAGCATTCGTGGTTGTGAATTGATTTCAAATTGTATTTTTATGTGAGCAATCACATGTATTTTTTCACAAAACCTATGTCTTATAAAGTTGTGAATTGATTTCAAATTGTATTTTTATGTGAGCAATCACATGTAATGATAATGCCTTACCAACACGTACCATGTTGTGAATTGATTTCAAATTGTATTTTTATGTGAGCAATCACATGCTTGGATTGATTTTCTCATATGCTTCTTGCGTTGTGAATTGATTTCAAATTGTATTTTTATGTGAGCAATCACATGACAAACTGAGAAGGCTAATAAGTCACAAGAGTTGTGAATTGATTTCAAATTGTATTTTTATGTGAGCAATCACATGGAGTTGAGCGAAAAGCAGAAAAGATTGAGTGTTGTGAATTGATTTCAAATTGTATTTTTATGTGAGCAATCACATGATACTGAGTTAAACGAAGGTAGAAGAGTATGTTGTGAATTGATTTCAAATTGTATTTTTATGTGAGCAATCACATGAAGTGATGAAACATTTATACTTAATAATGTGTTGTGAATTGATTTCAAATTGTATTTTTATGTGAGCAATCACATGAGATTGGGACGGAGGTTCAAATACTTGGATGTTGTGAATTGATTTCAAATTGTATTTTTATGTGAGCAATCACATGGAATAATATTTGCGAAGATAACCACGCTGGGTTGTGAATTGATTTCAAATTGTATTTTTATGTGAGCAATCACATGGTCAATCCCTAAGACTTTAGACTACTAAAGGCTTAGGGATTGTTTTTTAGAAACTCAAAAAAGGGCTTATTGGGTGTTGTTTAGTGTAATTTTTATTAAAAAAAAGAATTGAATAGTTAAAATAATTCGAGTTGCTGTGTTGTACCTGGCAGTTCTGCTTGTTTTTTACCATGAAACAACTCCATGTTTCCAAATTGCTTATCAGTAACACACAAAACACCTATTTTACCATATTTAGGCAGGGCATTTTTGACACGCCGTATATGCACATTAGCGTTTTCTCTACTCGGGCAATTACGTAAGTATATTGAAAACTGAAACATGCTAAAACCATCTTTTATCAAATTTTTTCTAAATTGACTGGCAGCTTTACGTTCTAGTTTAGTTTCCGTAGGCAAATCAAAAAACACCAATACCCACATAATTCTATATGCATTAAATCTATCGTTAGACATTTCGTTTAATCTAATTCAGGATATTTTATACTTCGTAATTCTCCTGTATAACATTTATATAAAGAGGCTGTTGTTGTGGTTACAGCAACCATTAAAGGACGTTGTACACCATCAATCCAAACATCTTGTGTTGCAATACCTAATAAATAAGCCTTTGTCTCTTTAGTTAATGCTTCAGAACCTGTATAATTTGTAACATAGTTCACCACCATTTTATCTACAAAAGGGCGGTAGGGTTCCATTACATCATCAGCTAAACAATATGGATTGTATTTATTTTTATGAAAAATACCAAAAACAGGTAATAATCCTGAACTTACCAATGCTCTGGCTACGATACTTCGCAATATGGCATAGCCAAAATTCAATAAATTATTTGGCCCATCTCCAAAACGATGGCGTTGAAATTCTGGGAATAAATTCTTCCAATAATGTTGTGCAGCTTTAGCTTCCGTATTGGTAGTATCGCCACTTTTTGTATGTGACCAATAGGTTTCCATAGGTTCAGAAACCCGATTGTATAACCTAAGTAGTGCTTCTTGATTTTTAATTTTTTGTACAATAGTTTGTTTCCACAATTGCTTCTTTAATGGTTCACTTGCTTCTAATTGATACTTTACACGTTCAGAATGTTCTGTATGCCCATACAAAGGCAGTGTAATTCCAAAAGGCAAGTGATGACTATCGCATGTAACTATAGCAACACAATTTGATTGTAATTGATTCATCAATTGGGTACTCAATGTAATTTGATAATGATCTAAAACTAACAAGGCCATATCTTCAATAGCTACAGTACCTTTTTGTATGCCATCAACTCCCTCTATTACAAGTTGTCTGTCTTTAAGTTTTAAGTATGTTGGGTTCCCAATATAGATAGTGCGTTTTATCATAGTATAATTGATTAGTATTCTCCAACCTGTACAATTTCACCAATATGATTGATTCTAACTTTAATAATGTTTTTCATCCGCGCTACACTTTTTAAATTGATATAAGCTATTTCTTTAAGTGGCTTTACATCTTTTATTTGAGTTTCTAAATGATGTCTAAACATATAATCTCTAACAGCCGAGTTTCCATATTCTACTTTTGAAAATTTTTGAACTCTAAACAAATGCGGACTTATTAAAGCATAGTTTTTGTTGTCTAATAAATCTAGTTCAAGTAGATTAAAATCATCATTAGGAAAAACAAATAGTTCGTTTTGTTTTAGAGTAAATAAAAATTCCCAACCAATTTCTTTATTATAATCTTTGCCTATAATTGGCTCTCCTAAATTAGCTCTAGTTGTAGCTTTATATAAAGAAACTACATCATCATGAATGTTTCCTTTAGCATCTTTATAAATTGCCACATGATGATTGTTACCTGTGCTCACAAAATCTACGGCTTGAGTATGACCATTACTATTCAAGATAGGCTTTCCAAGATGATCTTTTTTGTCATGTAACGCTTCAACATTGGCTACCCCAGTAATTGTTACTCTTTTTAGTTGAATTCCTTGATCTTCATTCAGCCAAATTGGGTTCGTATCTAAATTTGTAAAAGCTTCTTTTGCATTTCCGTTATGTTTTGATAAGCGTTCTTCTAGTAATATTCTAGTCCTCTTATCTAATATTTTTTGTAAACTCTTAAGGTCTTTAAAATTGTCAGGTGTAACCGCCTTTCTAATAGTGTATATAGTCTCGTAAGTTTTTGTGGTGACAAGTATGGGTAAATCTTTACCATCTGATAATAATATACTTTGCTTAGCTAAACTGTTTTTTCCTGTAAAAGCTTTTTTAGGGTCATTATTATGTTCTGCTAATCGTTTTAATAACAGGTCTCGGTATTCTTGTTTTGTTATGGTATTTATCTTTTCAATAGAAAACGTGCCTCCCACTTTTTCTTGTTTAATAACTTCCCTTTTTGACTTCCCGTAAACAGTTTCTTTATGTAATTGCCCTCTTGGGGTCAATTGAACTTTCTTTAGTAAACCATTTTTGGTTTTAATAGTATTAACGTTTTTTGTAACGACTTTGTTTTTAGTTTTAAATGAGATTAAGATACGTTCAATATGTTTTTTGGCGTCTTCTCTAAAGTTTGGCATAGGCGCATTAAAAACACGTTTGTTTTTATCGTCCTTAGAAGTTATAGATTGCTGTATGCTGTATATAATACTATTTTTATCAGATTTAGCTTTTAAGTTATTAATATACTGAATATGATTGTGTGTAGTAAAAGCAACTGCTAGTGCATCCATTGCATGATGTCTGTGGTCATTTCTTTTTGTCCAATCAATAATTTGTTCAACTTTATTACCGTTTTTTCTTTCTTCATATGTGGTTAAACCTAATGCTCTATATTTTGGCAAGTTTAATTCTTTCATCACATTAATCAAGTCCCAATCTCCTCTTAATCTATCAGTAATACTTCCTGTAGTAGCATAAACATCTCGGATAACTTCATGAAGCATGTTTTTAGCTTTTCTAGCAATGTATTGTGTGTTCCTTAAGTCTCTTTCTATAAAACCATCTGGTAAATTACACTCTTCCATTAAAAGCTTTAAATACTTTGCTTTACTAAATTCACCTTTACCATTATTATATAATGTGTTCACCCTGTTTATATAACCTTCTAATTCAGTGTTATATTTATCTGATATAAAATCAAAAGAAGTCATGTCAGATTTATCAAGATTAACACGTCTAAAAGCTAATGTTTTATTTGAAAATGAATCATCAAATAATTTAGCTTTTGGTATAATATGTTCGATATCAATATCTTTTGAAAATAGTTGTTGAGGGGCTATGTATTGATTGGTATATAATGTTTTATAGCCCAGTGGTTCTAATTCTTTATACAGTCTGTATTTAACAACATCATTTTTTGTAGGATTTAAGATGTTAAACGGTGCTTTTTGTAAGATTTTTTTAAAACCATCATTTCTCTTAGTAGCTGCTGCAATACCTGCAGTCATTAACTTTCTTTCTTTTGCAGATTTTTTTAATTCTCTAGCCAATTCAATTCTAACCTCATCAGGTTTCCCGTAAGTATCAATAATCTGATTGACGACATTAACAAGTTGATTAAGTATTTTCTCTACAACTGGGTTTCTTAAACTGTTTTTTGTTACAATTTCAAGCTTGTCTTTTAACTCTCTTTTTAAGTTTTCTTCTTTTGTGATACTATTAGAGTGGTTGTAACCAGCTAATTTACAAGCTTCAGAATAGTCATGACCTTCTTGTAAATAGGGCATTATTTTACGGATAGCTTTATGACTTAAATTACCATAATCAGGCTGTAAACTAATATTAGCAAACAATGCCGTATACTGAATAGGTATGCCATATTTTTCATGTAATTTCTTCTTTAAATCAACAGAATTTTTTCCGTAAACAACTTCGTCTGCTTTAGTTATTTTTACATCATCTTCAGCAGAATACAAGAGATGCCATAATTGATAACTTTTTTCGGTTTTTAAATTCGGGCTATTAACGTCAAACGTTAATAGTCCCTTATCAATACCTAACAATGGTAAAGTAGTTTGTAATTCTTCAATAATTTCTGAAGCCGTTTTCTTATTCCAATCAAAACCATAGCCTTCATCATGTGATAGATGTTGTAAGACATTAAAGATTGCTTTATTTGTAGTATTCCCTTCTATTGTTTCGTAGTTACATTTCCAATCTTTTGTTTTTAAATTTAATAGTTTTAGTACCTGCGAATCTTTTAATTCCCCTCTTAAGTTTAGCTCATTAAATAAAAACTCTTTGTCCTCAATTGATAATTCTAATTTAGAATTTACAGCACTCTTAGAACTAAACTCTAAGTTATTTAAATTTTGCCAAATTTTGAACTCTTGAAATACAGGTGATGATTTTGGGACAACTCTTGGGCCTATTATTTTATTTTTAACATCACCATCTACAGTAATGGTTATAGTCTTTTTCTCAAACTCACAGATGCTGATTAATCCTTTTTGAGATTTTAATTTTCTTTGGTAAAATATAATAACATCTCTTATCTCTTCTTTTAAAGATTCAGTAAATTCAGGGTAAAATTTAGATTGTGTTTCCCATATTTGTTCAAATTCATCTAAATAATCTTGTCTGTAGAATACTTGATTTTTTAAACTCGTATGATTATTTTCTTGTATCTGAGCATAAAGGTGTTCACCAACCGTTATCTTGTTAAAAAACAGATGTTTACTTCTATCACCTATTGCTCCTAAATAACCGCTAGATTTATTTAAATCATTATTGATTTCTTGTAAAACGATTGCTAGTAGTTCTAAATCAAGCTTAGTATGTAATGCTTCTGTTCGCCACTGATATTTCTCTTTTCGTTTTTCAGTAGCTGTACCTTTATGGCTTATGCCTTTAATATCAAAGGGTTTTGCACAGATAGCCCAAGTTTGTGTTTTGTTTTTCCCTTCTAAATTTTCAAATAATTCTTTTGTTAAAATTGTAGGGTAATGTTTCTTTTGAAATTCCCATATGTTATGAAACTCCTTTTTCAAATCAGATTGATAAAAATCAGGAATATATTTTTTTCCTTTAGAAAGTAATTGATATACAAATTGCCCTGGCGTCAAGTTTTTGTCATATAATTCTTTTGCAACAGACATGCCATCAATTAAAGTGCCTTCCTCTTCATTTTTAGCTTTTCGACTACTTTTATACCCTCGCTTTTTATTAATAGTTAAAAGAACTCGTGCAAATTCCTCTTTTTCTATTTTTTCCTTAGCCGCACGAGCTCTAAATTTTAATGTTTCATAAGTGTTGTTACTACCAACCTCTGCTAATAGGGTATCAGGGGTAATAAAATTGTTTTCAGTTAACAACTGTATTAATCGTGACCTTCTTAATTTAAACCGTTGTAAGTTTCTTCTAGCACCTCTAGCCTCAGTTCTTTTGGCGTTGATCGTTAAAGGGTTTCCTTTTTCAAAATCTATAACCTCATCAGTGCTTAATGGTGTAACACGTACGCCTAATTTTATAATTTCTGATGTTTCTTTTTTATTTTCAGCTTCGTTTACAAGCGCCCAACCAATAGATGTTGTCCCTAAATCTAACCCTAATATTTTTTTCATATTGTTTTTTAATAACATTTTAAATTTACAATAAAAAGAAAAAAGCAGAATGCGGAAACCCGTAAAAAAAATTGTTTTTTTTTGTTATATTTGTAAAACAATTTGAAATCAATTCACAATAAGGATTATTCCGTTGTGAAAACATTTAAGTTTGCCTCTCGACTTTAACTGGGAGGCTTTTTTTATGTCTTGCCCCAAACTGCATAAAGTTCATTTATTTTAGATACTGGTAAAAGCACCTAT
>CAJXHW010000071.1 GCA_913054565.1 uncultured Kordia sp.
GATATTTTTGCTAAAAAGTGTTTCAATATAAATAGTTGAAATTAAATTCAAAAATACATTATTTGAATGTTAAGCAAAAGCAGAATCACATTAATAACGAGTTTAAAGCAAAAAAAGTATCGCACGCAACACAGATTGTTTGTGGTAGAGGGTATAAAGACTATTGGAGAGTTTTTAAATTCGTCCTATGAGCTTGATTTTTTGTATACTACAGCCTTATTTGAAAATGTTTCTGAAAGCCTACAAACCTTAGTTTCTGAAGCAGATTTAAAGAGGATTAGTTTTTTGAAGAATACTAATTCTGCATTAGCGGTGTTTAAAATGCAAAATAATATAGCAATAAATGAGTCAAAATTAATTGTTGCATTAGATAATGTTAGAGATCCAGGTAATTTAGGAACTATTATTAGGTTGTGTGATTGGTTTGGAGTAACCGATTTAATTTGTAATTCTGAAACTGTTGATTGTTACAACCCAAAAGTTGTACAAGCAACAATGGGTTCGTTAACTCGTGTAAACGTGACTTATCTTAATTTAGAAGATTATTTATTGACCAAAAAAGACTTGCCTGTTTATGGTACTTTTATGACAGGCGCTAATTTATACACTACAAATTTGGAGGTGAATAATGGAATTCTGGTGTTAGGTAATGAGGCTAATGGTATTTCAAACACCATTGAAGCATTGGTAACGCAACACATTACAATACCAAAATTTGGTGCTATTCAAAAAACTGAAAGTTTAAATGTTGCTATGGCCACATCAATAATTCTGAGTGAATTTAAACGTAAAACTATTGCACCGTAAAGTTTATAAAGAACCCTCTTGTTTGCATCTTACTAATGTTTCCTGTCCAAGGGCTGTTTGGGTCATTATCTTCAATGAGCTCATTTCCGTTAGCAAAGACACCTCTTATTGATGGTGTGAATTTAAAATAAGGCAAGTAGAAATCTATACCAAAACCTAACTCCATAAAGGTGGGGTTTGCAGTCATTCTAAATTTTCCTGATGAATTATCGTCTAAACTCTTTTCGTTACTAGATAAGTTCATGGCTGTTGACACTCCTGCTAATAAAAATGGTTTGAAGTTATTTAAGCGCTTAGTGCTGATTTTTAATAATAGCGGTAAATATACATAGGTCGATTTTATTTCACGTTCGTTGTTAGCAACGCTTGAAAAATCAATAGCTGTAGTAGAGTAGGTTTCTGGGTATGTTAATATTCTAGTGGTAAAACTTAAACCAGGCTCAAAACGTAAGTCAAAATGATCTGTTAAACGTAAATTCCCTATTAAACCAACATTAAAACCTGTGGCAGTTTTTACAGCAATGTCTTTGTGGTTATCAGTGTTGTATTGAAATTTAAAATCAAGACTATTAAATCCTAAATAATACCCATAAGTCAGTGTTTTTTTATCCCAATTTTCTCTGTTACGAATACGCTCCTTGCTAAACAATTGTCCAAATGACGTTTGTGCTAAGCATAATAGAACTATAAAAGTGATTAAATTTTTCATTCAAAAATACATTTACTGCTTACTAGACGTGTAAATTGATGCTACACCAAAAGTTTGTGGATGATCTTTAACATCTATAAACCCAACTTTTCTTAAAATATTGTTCAATTTTTCGCCATATGGAAAATTTGCTGCGGATTCTGATAAGTATCCGTAAGCTTTTTTGTCTCGTGAAAATAATTTACCAATTAAAGGTAATAAAACGTTTGAGTGAAATTGATAACCTTGTTTGAACGGAAATTTAGTAGGGACAGATGTTTCTAAAATAACAAATTTACCTTGAGGTCTTAGAACGCGTAATATTTCTGATAAACCAACTTCTAAATTTTCAAAATTCCTAACACCAAAAGAAACGGTAATAGCATCAAAAGAATTGTCTTGAAACGGAAGTTTTTCAGAATCACCAATAACTAGGTTTATTCTTTTATCTAAACCTTTATCGGCTACTTTTTGTTTTCCAATATTAAGCATGCCTTCAGATATATCTAAGCCTGTTATGCTAGCTTTTTTAATATTTTCAGCAAACATTATAGCTAAATCACCAGTTCCAGTTGCAATGTCTAAAATGTTGTTAGGAGAGATGCTTCCAACAATTTGTGTCACTTTTTTTCTCCATTTTTGGTCTATACCAAAAGAGATAACTCTGTTTAAACCATCATATTCTTTAGATATATTGTCAAACATTTTTGTTACCTGTTCTTTTTTTCCAAGATCAGAATTTTTATATGGCGTCACATTTTTAGACATGCTTTGAAAATTTTTTACGAAAATACAATTAAAAATTTGCTTACACCAAAGTATTAATTGGATTAAACTCATGAAAGTTGTCTTTTAATTTGAGTTTCCAGTAAAAATAAATTTATCTTTGTAAAGTTGTTTACTAACTAAATGACAAGGGTATAGCTATAAGACCCAACCCCAAGATAAAAAAATATACTGATGAAAATAATAATTGCTGGAGCAGGAGAAGTAGGATTTCATTTAGCAAAACTACTTTCTTTTGAAGCACAAGATATTACTCTAATTGACTCTAATAGAGAAAGTTTGTCTTATGCAGATAACCATTTGGATATTAGAGTAATTAAAGGTGATGCCACGTCTTTAGCTATATTAAAAGAAGCAAATGTAGCTTCTACAGACTTGCTAATAGCAGTCACATCTTCAGAAACGACAAACATAACAGTATGTGTTTTGGCAAAACAATTGGGTGCTAAAAGAACGATTGCTAGAATTTCCAATACTGAGTTTATTAGGAATAAAGAAGAGATGCAGTTTGCTAAATTGGGGATTGATGAATTGATTTCACCAGAGTCACTTGCTGCATCAGAAATAGAATCTTTATTAAATGAATCAGCGTTTAATGAACGTTTTGAATTTGAAGGCGGAATGTTAACCATGTTAGGGTTAAACCTGTCTAGAAACGCTTCATTTATTGGAAAAACAGTAAGGGAAGCAGCTGAGTTATTACCTGAAATTCATTTTGTACCGATAGCTATTCAGCGTTTTGGAACACAGTACACCGTAATACCTCGTGGTGATACTATATTTAAAGAGAATGATCAAGTGTATTTCATCACTTCTCCAGGTGGTGTTGATGAATTGTACAGACTTTCAGGAAAAATAAAAGAATCTATTAAAGATGTTATGATTCTTGGGGGGAGTAGAATTGGTCAAAAAACAGCAAGAAGTTTATGTGATCATAAATTTAAAGTAAAATTAATAGAGAAAAATAAAGATAAAGCTTTCGATTTAGCAGATGAATTATCAAAAGCATTGATTATTAATGGTGATGGACGAAATGTAGAGTTGCTAGCCGAAGAGAATATTGAGGAAATGGATGCCTTTGTTGCAGTTACGGGTAACTCTGAAACGAATATAATGTCTTGTTTAATGGCAAAATCTAAAGGTGTTAAAAAAACCGTTGCCTTAGTTGAAAATATAGATTATTTCCAATTATCACAATCTATTGGTGTTGATACTTTAGTCAATAAAAAACTAATTGCTGCAAATGCAATTTTTAGGTATATAAGAAAAGGAGATGTTGTAGCCTTAACACAATTAAACAATCTGAATGCAGAGCTAATGGAGTTTGTGGTTAAAGAAAGCTCTAAAGTTTGTGGTAAATTTATAAAGAATATAGGTTTTCCAAGATCTGCAATTATAGGTGGGGTGATTAGAAATGAAGAAGGGTTAATAGCTTTAGGAGATTTTAAGATCCAAGCTAATGATAAAATTGTAGTGTGTTGCTTACCAAGAGCAATCTCAAAAGTAGAAAACTTATTTTGTAATTGATTCTAAGAGACTTGTGAAAAAGCTAAACACAAAAATTATTATTCATATTATGGGGCTTGTACTGCTATTTAATGGTGGTTTCATGCTTATTGCGGCATTAGTAAGTTTACTTTATAATGATGGTGTGACATTAGATATCCTGTTAGCGGGATTAACAGCATTTCTTATTGGTGGTACTCTAATGTTTGTGACCAAAACTCATAAAAAAGAATTAAAAAAGAGAGAAGGGTATATTGTTGTGACGTTTGGTTGGTTGTTGCTAGCGTTTTCAGGAACCTTACCTTATTTGTTTACTCAAACAATCCCATGCTTTACAGACGCTTTTTTTGAAACCATGTCGGGTTATACAACTACAGGTGCTTCAATACTAAATGATATAGAAATTCTGCCAAAAGGAATTTTGTTTTGGCGAAGTATGACACATTGGATTGGTGGTATGGGTATTATTGTATTAGCTGTAGCTATTTTACCACTTTTAGGTATTGGTGGCATGCAGTTGTTTGCAGCAGAGGCTCCTGGCCCAAGTGCAGATAAATTACATCCTAGAATTACAGATACGGCAAAACGACTTTGGTTGATTTATTTTGGATATACGGTTGCAGAAACAATATTACTGAAATTAGCAGGAATGACGTTTTTTGATGCTATGAATCATTCTATGGCAACCTTGTCTACCGGTGGTTTTTCTACAAAAAATACAAGTGTAGCGTTTTGGAATGATACGCCTAGTATCCAATACATAATTACCTTTTTTATGTTTCTGGCAGGAACTAATTTTGTATTAAGTTACTTTGCATTTAAAGGAAGGGTTCAAAAAGTGATAAAAGATGAAGAGTTTAAATTCTATACCATATTTACAATTCTTTTTTCAATAATGTGTGCCTTAATGGTGTTTTGTAAAGCTGATGTGCCAGTGTCTGATTATCATCCGCAAGTGTTGGGTGGGTTTGAAAGTTCATTTCGTCACGCTATATTTCAAGTAGTTTCAGTTGTAACAACCACAGGTTTTGTTACTGCAGATTTTAGTAGCTGGACTCCGTTTTTGTCTGTTTTCTTTTTTGGGTTAATGTTTGTAGGAGGGTCTGCAGGATCAACTTCAGGAGGTGTAAAAGTGGTACGTCATTTAGTAATGATAAAAAACGGTTTATTGGAGTTTAAGCGAACATTACACCCTAATGCCGTGATTCCTGTGCGTTACAATTCAAAAGCAGTTTCTAAAGAAATTGTATTTAACGTTTTAGCATTTTTTATACTATTTATGTTGTTGTTTATAATAGGGGCTTTGGGGTTAGGTGTTTTAGGTTTAGATTTTGAAACAGCAATTGGAGGAGCGGTATCTAGTTTAGGAAATGTAGGTCCAGCTTTCGGAAGCTTAAATCCGTTAGCAAACTTTGGTCATTTGCCAGCGCTGGCTAAATGGTGGTGTGCTTTTTTAATGTTATTAGGTAGGTTAGAGCTGTTTACTGTTCTTATTGTGTTCACGCCATTCTTTTGGAGAAACAGGTAGGTTTGTTGTTAGCGAAGTTGTCTAATTCCTTCGTAGGTAACAATACCTACGGCATTTGCTAAGTTAATACTCCTGATGTTATCGCTAAAAAGAGGTATTTTATAAAGCTTATCTGTGTGCTTATCTGTAATGCTTTTTGGTAAGCCTTTTGATTCTTTTCCAAAAATCAAAAACAAATTGTCTTTATAGTCAATATCCCAATAATCTTGCGTGCCGTGACTAGATAAAAAAGCCATGTCTTTATCTTTATGAGTTTTGAAAAAATCATCAATACTTTCATAGGTAAACAAGTTGATATGTTTCCAATAATCAAGTCCTGCGCGTTTTAATCTTGCGTCACTAATTTCAAAACCAAAGGGTTTTACTAAATGTAAATTAGACCCAGAAGCCAAACATAAACGACCAATATTACCAGTGTTGTTTGGAATTTCTGGTTCAATTAAAACAATATTATAGCCCATAGTGATCTGGTATTAAAAACCTCACAATTGAATTAACTGTGAGGTTGATAAGTGTGTGTTATTTGTAAATTAAAGTAATGCTTTTTTTATTCTAGCTAGTGCTTCTCTTAATTGAGCTTCACTTGCAGCATATGAAATTCTAATACAATTTGGTGCGCCAAAAGCATCACCAGTAACTGTTGCTACATGTGCTTGTTCTAAAATATATAAAGCAAAATCAGAAGCGTTTTGAATTAAAGTGTCATTGATGGTTTTTCCAAAGAAGTGTGAAATATCCGGAAACACATAAAACGCGCCATTAGGTGTGTTTGTTTTTATGCCTTCAATTTCATTAAGCAGTCCAATTACAATATCACGTCTTGACTTGAACTCATCTACCATATATTGTATTTTGCTTACCGGAGCATCTAAGGCTGCTATTGTAGCACGTTGAGCAATACAGTTGGTTCCTGAGGTAATTTGTCCTTGCATTTTAGTACATGCTTTAGCAATCCATTCTGGTGCTCCAATATAACCAACACGCCATCCAGTCATTGCAAATGCTTTTGCGACACCATTTATTGTAATGGTTCTGTTGTATAATGATTCTATTCTTGCAAAGCTAAAATTTTCGCCTTCATAATTAATGTGTTCATATATTTCATCAGAAATAATAAAAATATTCGGGTGCTTTTCAAGAACTTTTGCCAAAGCTAAATACTCCTCTTCTGTGTATTTTGAACCACTAGGGTTATTTGGTGAATTGAAAAAGATCAACTTTGTTTTAGGTGTAATGGCATTCTCTAATTGCTGAGGTGTAATTTTGAAATTAGTTTCTATTGACGACGGAATTTCTTTATAAGTTGCTTCTGCAAGTGTTGCAATTGCGGAATAGCTTACCCAATATGGAGCTGGTAATAATACCTCGTCACCTGGATTTAATAACACCATTGCTACATTTGCTATGGATTGTTTAGCGCCAGTAGATACAACAATCTGGTTAGGGGTGTAGTTTAGGTTGTTATCTCGCTTAAATTTCCTGCAAACAGCTTCTTTTAATTCATCGTAACCATCAACTGGTGTATATGAGTTATAATTGTCGTTTATGGCTTGAATAGCTGCGTCTTTTATAAACTCAGGTGTGTTGAAGTCAGGTTCACCTAAACTCAAGCCAATAATATCTTTTCCTTGAGCGCGCAATTCTCTAGTTTTTGCTGCCATTGCTAAGGTTTGCGAAATAGGTAAGCTATTAATTCTATCTGAAAGTAAATTCATATGTAGTTTTTTCTAAAAAGAATAAAATCCATGAAGCACTAGCCAGCATGGATTTTTTAATTGTTGTTATGCTATGCTTGGTTTTCGACCTAAAACATCTAATTGGTTGTAATGTTCAATAATAGCCCGCCTCATAGTTTTGTATTCATTGTACGGTAAACTGAATTCTGTTGCAGTTTCTTTTACAATTTTAGCAATTTTCTTATAGTGAATGTGACTAATATTAGAGTATAAATGGTGTTCTACCTGATGATTTAGGCCACCAGTATAAAAACCAACCAACCAGTTTTTAGGTGCAAAGTTAGATGTTGTAAATAATTGGTGAATGGCCCATGTATTTTTCATGTTACCATTTTCATCAGGAATAGGGGTTTCAGTATTTGGCATTATATGTGCTAATTGAAAAATAACACTAAGTATAATTCCAGCAGTGTAATGCATTATTACAAAACCAATTAATACTTGCCACCACGTAAAACCTAATGCTAATGGTAAAACAACCCATAGGGAGTAGTATGCAATTTTACTAATAATTAATTTTGTCCATTGTGTAGCTGGGCTAGGGGCCTTACCGTAGGATAATTGTCTTTTTAAATACTTGTATGTTTGTATAAAGTCTGTAGTTATTGCCCAGTTTAAAGTTAGTAAGCCGTAAAGCGCAAAAGAATAGTATTTTTGGTATTGGTGAATTTTAAGCCATTTTGAATGTTTAGAAAAACGAATTATTCTACCAGCATCAATATCTTCATCATGCCCTTCAATATTAGTGTAAGTGTGGTGTAAAACATTATGTTGTACTTGCCAGTTATAAACATTACCAGCTAGTATATAAATGCTACTTCCCATTAATTTATTGACCCATTTTTTACTGGAAAATGCATCATGATTTGCATCATGCATCACATTCATACCTACACCTGCCATACCAATACCAATAACAACAACAAATAAAAGTTGTGCCCATGTAGGTAAATCTAATGTTAGTATTAAAGCTAGTGGCGCTAAAAATAGCGTAAACATGACTATTGTTTTAATATATAATTTCCAGTTTCCAGTTTTCTTAATGTTGTTTTCTTTAAAGTATGTATTAACTCTCTTATTTAGAGTTTTAAAAAACTTTGCAGAATCAACTCGAGAGAATTTTATAGTAGGATTCATTGTGTTGATTTTTTTGGGTTACTTAAAAAGATCGGAAGAGCGTCG
>CAJXHW010000072.1 GCA_913054565.1 uncultured Kordia sp.
TTAAATTGGATACTAAAAATACCATTTGGTTAACATATTCAGGTTGGGCTGCTTCAGTTATTTTTGCAATAGGATTCATTTATCAAATAAACCAAAATAAAGAGTTAGAAAACTCAGTAATTGAAACTACTATTGCTAATCAAGAATTAGAAATACAACTAAATGATGTTCAAAAAATTGAAGCCATTCTAAGAGATGAAAATCTAACAACAGTTGTGTTAAACGCACAAAATGAATTTAATGCACATGCAAAAATTTATTGGGATAAAAATCAACAAAAAGTACATCTTGACATAAAAGGGTTGCCAGAGCCTCCTGAAGGAAAAGTATACCAAGTATGGTCCTTAACTTTAAATCCTTTAACACCTACAAGTATTGCTGTACTTGATAACAGTAAAAACAACTCTAAAATATACACAATAGATAATCCAAATGCTTCACAAGCTTTCGGAATTACATTAGAGCCAAAAGGTGGAAGTAAATCTCCAACTATGGATCAATTACATGTCTTAGGTATTGCTAAAGCATAAAACTAATAAGCCTCATTATTTATGATGCTTTTTAGTTTTATACATTGTGGTAACTATCACTTTCCCTTCAGTTTCATACATAATTTTAAAGAGCTATACTACATCAATAACCTGTTGATGTAATCCATTAAACACAAATTTATCTCCAATTGTTTTTCCTAACAGAATACTACCAATTGGTGATCTTGGAGAAATAGCAAAATACGCCTTATCATCAACAACTATTTTTCCAACACTAATTGAAATAAAATAAGTAGTAACATTAGTTTTTACCAAACTACCTAAACAAATCACTGGAGACTTTAGAAGAATATTAACTCTTGAAAATGTGTCTTGTTGATACTGAATGTCTTTTAATTGATTTCCAGCCTTTTCCCGCTCCAATTGTAACATAGCTCTACCTGTTTCATGTTTATCACCTGCAGAACTTTTAGTTTCAGACTGTAACGAGTCTTGAATAGTTTCAATACGGTTAACAACCGCTAGAAATCTTGAGTCTAAAAATTGCTTGCATTCTATATGTAGTTTTTCCTTAACAGTCATCATATCAATTCAGCCAATTCTTCACCAATTAAACTCCCAATAGCAACCCCCATTCCACCCAAACGCACACCACAATACACATTTTCTGAAATCTGTTTAACGATAGCCTTTTTTTGGCTTCCAACCCCCATAATGCCAGCCCATCTATGATCAATTTCAAATGGTGTGTTTGGTAAAATTGTTTCTTTTAAATGCTGTTCTAATTGCTTTTGTATTAATTGAGACATTTCCATAACTGTTGTTTTTTCACCTTCAAAATCCAAATTTCTACCACCTCCAAACAAAATGCGGTTATTTATATTTCTAAAATAATAGTATCCTTCGTCAAAATGAAATGTGCCTTTTATATGTAAATTATCAATGGGTTTCGTAATTAACACCTGAGCTCTAGCAGGCATAACATCTTCTTTTAACAACAGTTTAGCAAAGCCATTTGTTGCTATGAGTAATTTACCTGTTTTAAAAGAATAATCAGAATTTAATACAACTTCAACCTCTTCCTTTTCTTCTCTAAAATCGGTAACCATAGTATTATTAAGAATTTTAATACTTTTTGAGTACGCTAACTGTAATAATGCCCCCATCATTTTACCTGTGTCTATTTGTCCTTCAAACTGGTTGAATATATAATTTTCTTTAACCTTTTTAAAATGAAACTTATTATCAATTACTCTAAACACATTATCTTTAAATATTGGCACCAAAAGTTTATTCACGTAAGCCAATTGGTCTTTACAGCTCTCAAACAACTGATTTGATTTAGAAAACATTTCATAGCTGCCATGCTGCTGAAAGTCAATTATCGCATCCCCTAAGGTATTACGAAGTAACTCTAAGCCTCTCCAACGCTTTTCAACCAACTGCAACACTTCATCTTCAGAATGTGATTTTAAATCAGACAACACCTCTGAAATACTTCCGAAACATGCAAATCCAGCGTTTTTTGTACTAGCTCCTTGTGGTAATAGGCCACGTTCTAAAATTACTATTTTTGACTTCGGATATTTTTTACGCAAAGTTAGGGCTGTAGACAAGCCAACTATTCCACTTCCAATTATTGTAAAATCAACACTAGAAAACCATTCCTCTTTTTCCCAATAACTTAAATTCATAGTTTCAAAAATAAAAAAAGCTCCTTAATAAGGAGCTTTTTAGCATATAATATTGAGTACTTATATTGTACTAGTTTTCTTTTCCATTACAAAATCTTCCATAAATTTTGTAGTGTAGTTCCCAGAGATATAATCTGGATGATCCATCAATTGTCTGTGAAAAGGAATTGTTGTTTTTACACCTTCAATAACAAACTCGTCTAAAGCACGCTTCATCTTATTAATTGCCTCTTCTCTAGATTGAGCAGTTGTAATTAATTTAGCAATCATAGAGTCATAGTTTGGAGGAATCATATATCCAGCATACACATGTGTATCTAAACGCACACCATGTCCACCTGGAGCATGTAAGGTTGTGATTCTACCTGGTGATGGTCTGAAATCATGATATGGATCTTCTGCATTGATTCTACATTCTATTGAATGTAATTGTGGCAAGTAGTTTTTACCAGAAATTGGAACTCCAGCAGCTACTAAAATTTGTTCACGGATCAAGTCATGATCTACAACTTGCTCTGTAATTGGATGTTCTACCTGTATACGCGTATTCATTTCCATAAAATAGAAATTTCTATGCTTATCAACTAAAAACTCTACTGTTCCAGCACCTTCATACTTGATGTATTCAGCAGCTTTTACTGCAGCCTCTCCCATTTTATCACGTAACTCATCAGTCATAAACGGCGAAGGAGTTTCCTCTGTTAATTTTTGATGACGACGTTGTACAGAACAATCTCTTTCTGATAAGTGACATGCTTTACCAGTAGAATCTCCAACAATTTGAATTTCAATATGTCTTGGTTCTTCAATTAGTTTCTCCATGTACATATCATCATTTCCAAATGCTGCTTTAGATTCTTGACGTGCAGAATCCCACGCTTCTCTTAAATCTTCAGCTTTCCAAACAGCACGCATCCCTTTTCCTCCACCCCCAGCAGAAGCTTTCAGCATTACAGGATACCCCGTTACTTTTGCTACTTTTTCACAGTCTTCAAAAGACGTTATAACACCTTCACTTCCTGGCACACAAGGTACACCAGCTTCTATCATAGTCGATTTTGCATTTGCTTTATCTCCCATTCTGTCAATCATATCACCAGACGCACCAATAAATTTAATATCATGCTCGTCACAAATTCTTGAAAATTTAGCATTTTCAGATAAGAACCCGTAACCTGGGTGAATTGCATCTGCATTTGTAATTTCTGCAGCGGCAATTATATTTGACATTTTTAAATACGATTCACTACTTGGAGCAGGACCAATACATACAGCTTCATCAGCAAACTTTACATGTAAACTTTCCGCGTCTGCTGTAGAATATACCGCAACAGTTTTTATACCCATCTCCTTACATGTTCTGATAACACGCAAAGCGATCTCACCTCTATTGGCGATTAATATTTTTTTAAACATAACCTAAGATGTTAAAAGTCTCATTTTAACATTTAAAAATGAGACTTTGATTTTACATTATGACGGATCAACTAAGAATAATGGTTGATCAAATTCAACTGGAGATGCATCATCAACTAAAATTTTAACGATCTTACCTGATACTTCAGATTCAATTTCGTTAAATAATTTCATTGCTTCAATAATACATAACACATCACCCTCTGCAATTGTTTGACCAACTTCAACAAACATAGGCTTGTCTGGAGATGGTTTTCTGTACATTGTTCCAATAATTGGTGATTTTACAGTAATATATTTTGAATCATCAGATACTGGTGCAGCAGCAACTGGCGCAGCAGCTTCTGTTACTGCTGGTGCAGGTGTAGGTGCAGCTTGCATTACAGGTGCTGAAGCCATTGGCATTTGTTGCACAATAGTTGTTGCTTCTTCACTTCCTGTTTTAATGGTGATTTTTACATCTTCCATTTCTAACTTTACTTCGCTTGCTCCAGATTTAGCTACGAATTTTATTAAATTTTGAATTTCTTATAAATCCATCATGAGTTGGTTTTATTTGTTGTTGTTTTTTGTGTTGTACGCCCATTTCAAGTATATAGACCCCCAAGTGAACCCGCCTCCAAATGCTGCAAATACAATATTATCTCCTTTTTTTAATTGGCTTTCAAAATCACTTAACAGTAATGGTAATGTTGCAGATGTTGTATTTCCATAGCGCTGAATATTCATTAACACTTTATCATCTTCTAAACCCATTCTGTTAGATGTAGCATCTATAATACGTTTGTTAGCTTGGTGTGCTACTAACCAATTTACATCATCATGGGTTAAATTATTACGCTCCATGATTTTTTCACTTACATCTGCCATGTTAGATACTGCATATTTAAATACAGATCTTCCTTCTTGCTGTACAAAGTGTTGTCTATTCTTCACTGTTTCTTCTGAAGGTGGTAACAGTGATCCTCCAGCATCTATCTTTAAAAACTCTCTTCCTATTCCGTCGCTTCTTAAATACTGATCTATATAACCCAATCCTTCTTCATTTGGCTCAAACAAGACCGCTCCTCCTCCATCTCCAAAAATGATTGATGTTGCTCTATCTTCATAATCTATAATAGATGACATTTTATCAGCACCTATTAACAATACTTTTTTATAGCGTCCTGACTCTATATATGCTGCTGCGGTTGCAATACCATATAAAAAACTTGAACATGCTGCACATAAGTCATAAGCAAAGGCATTTGTAGCTCCAATTTTTGAAGCAACATAAACTCCAGTTGAAGCCACAGGCATATCTGGTGTTGCTGTAGCTAAAATTACAGCGTCAATTTCTTTAGGATCAAGATTTGCTTTATCAATTAGATTTTGGGCTGCTTTAATGGCAAGGTAAGAAGTACCTTCACCCTCTTCTTTTTTAAGTAGTCTACGTTCTTTAATACCAGTTCGTGTTGTTATCCATTCATCATTTGTATCAACCAATGTTTCTAAAATTTCATTGGTTAAAACATAGTCAGGAACGTATCCTCCGACTGCTGTTATTGCTGCAGTTATTTTATTCATTTTATAGTTTTCGTTAAAAAAAGAGCTCGAAAACAATGTTTTTTGCCCTTTTTTGTTCAAAAAGTAATGCAAAGTAATCTCTTTCTAAGAGATATGCAAGTTTTTTGAATTTTATAAAAACAAAAAAAACTCTCACTTTCGTGAGAGTTAATCTTATATAGGATTCTCTATATTATTTAGTCTTCTACTTCTTCTTCAACAGAATTGTCAATTAAAACTTGGCCTCTGTGATATAACTTTCCTTCGAACCAGTGAGCTCTATGGTATAAGTGTGCTTCACCTGTTGTTGGACAAGTAGCAATTTGAGGTACAGTAGCCTTATAATGAGTTCTTCTTTTATCTCTTCTTGTTTTTGAGATTTTTCTCTTAGGATGTGCCATTTTCTTCTTATTTGTCTGTTAATAGATTCTTTAATTTATTCCAACGAGGATCAATATCTTCATTAACTTCCTCGGTATTCTTCATTATTTTGTACTCTTCAGTTTTTGACAATATTTCGGTATCTAATGTGCCATCTTCAATGCCTGGATGAATTAATTTTAAAGGCTTTGCTAACACTATCATTTCATAAATGTATTGCTGAACATTAACCTCATACTCCCCATGTGGTAGTATTAAAATCTCTTCATTTTCATCATTAAACTCTTCTCCAAACTTAACAATCAACTTCAAATCAGCTTCTATAGGCTGATTATATGGCTCATTTGTCAAGTCACAGTTCACATTAATGGTTCCTCGAGCTTCAAACTCAAGTTCCATCATTGTTGATTTTTTATTTAACAACATCGCAATTGTTATTGCTACGTCATTAAACTCATCATAACCAAAATAATCAAAGAACGTTTTTGTTATCTCAAAACTAAAATGATGCTTTCCTTCCTTTAATCCAACAAAAGGGATTATAAACTCTTTCATAACTCACTTTTTTGAAAAACAATGATTTCGAGCGCGCAAAGATAGGAAATAATATTTTACATCCGCACTAGATATCAACATTTTTTTGTTTATATCTTTTTTCGCTTCTTCAACACATCATGTGTTAAGACAGCATACTCTTTTCTATTTTTTACAATAGCAATTGCACTAAAGAGCGCTTCAGTAAATGAACTTGCGTCTGCAATACCCTTTCCTGCTATTTCATATGCAGTGCCATGATCTGGAGACGTTCTTACTTCAGATAATCCAGCTGTATAGTTCACACCATTACCGAAGGTTAATGTTTTAAACGGTATTAAACCTTGATCATGATATGATGCTATAATAGCATCAAACTTTTTATAATTGTTAGAACCAAAAAAACTATCTGCTGCATATGGACCAAAAACCATAACCTTATTATTATATAACGACTCAATTGCAGGTTTTAACACCTCATCATCTTCCTTTCCAATAATACCATTATCACCAGAATGCGGATTGATTCCTAAAACAGCAATTTTTGGTTTACTTATTCTGAAGTCTTTTTTTAAAGATTCATTTATAGTGGTTATTTTTTCTTTTATAAGCTCTGGAGTAATTTCACTAGCTACATCCTTTACAGCCACATGATCCGTTAGTAAACCAACCTTCAACTCATCTGAGACCATAAACATTAAAGCGTTTCCTTTTAATTCTTTTGCTAAAAAATTGGTGTGTCCAGGAAACGCAAAGTCTTCTGATTGAATATTTGCTTTGTTAATTGGCGCTGTTAATAAAGCATCAATTTTTTTATCTTTTAAAGCTTCTGTAGCAGACTTTAACGACAAAATAGCATATTTCCCCGCCTCTTTAGTTTCTTTGCCAAAGTCGAAATTAAACGACTCGTCCCAAAGATTAATGATGTTTAATTTTTTATCTACCAACCTATCTAACGATTCAATTTTTTGTGTTTGAGTGGTTAAACTCAAATGCTTTTTTAAAAATTGGATTGCCTTTTGAGACGCAAATAACACTGGCGTACAAAAATCAAACATTCTAGGATCAGCAAATGTTTTTAATATAATTTCTGCCCCTATGCCATTCAAGTCTCCTATTGATATTCCTACAATTATTTTTTTATCCATATTCTTATGATGAATCTCTACATTTATATACTACAATAGCAAGCTAAAAGTAATTTTATTGTAATTTTGAAACACAAAAGTAACCAATTAATTATTAAAATGTTTACAGGGATAATAGAAACACTCGGAAAGGTTGTCAATATTGAAAAAGAAGGGACTAATATTCACTTCACAATACAAAGTAATTTTACTCAAGAGTTAAAAATTGACCAAAGTGTAGCTCATAACGGCGTATGCTTAACCGTTGTTGCTATTAATGATGATGAATATGTTGTTACCGCAATTCAAGAAACCCTAATCAAAACAAACTTAAATAACCTAACCGTTAACACTTTAGTAAACCTAGAGCGTGGCATGAAACTTGGCGACCGACTTGATGGACATATCGTTCAAGGACATGTTGATCAAACTGGAAAATGCATTGCTATAAAAGAAGAAAACGGAAGTTGGTTGTTTACATTTCAATATGACACCAATCATGGAAACGTTACAATAGAAAAAGGATCGATTACAATTAATGGTACAAGTTTAACAGTAGTAAACTCAAATATTAATGAGTTTAGTGTAGCTATAATACCTTACACTTTTGAAAATACAATTTTCAAAAACATGAAAATTGACGACAGTGTAAACTTAGAATTTGATGTAATTGGAAAATATGTAGCTCGACTACATAACAGAAACTAATTATTTCTTTTTTAAAGACTTTTTAATACCGTAAAACAAACCGGCAAGCACTAAAGCAATTACCCCCCCATCAACTGGCAACTGTGGTGGACCTTGTTGTGCTGGTGGCGGTGGAGCATCTTGTGCAAATACCGTTGGGACAACTACCAGAAGCAGTATAGTAAGTAAAAAAATATTTTTGTTTTTATTTCCCATAAGTTGTTAAAATATTAAAAAAAAAATGTTCTGTCCAAATAATCGGACAAATTAATCATCGGAATTCAAACAATTGGTAAAACACAATTTACTGAGCGAAT
>CAJXHW010000073.1 GCA_913054565.1 uncultured Kordia sp.
AAATTTTCTTCTCTCAAACGAGGTGATACATAGGTGGTTTCTGGTTCACCATCACTATCAAAACCATCAACAGAAACCTCTAAGTTTGACGGGTAAAAACTTGGATTTTCATATATAAGATTAGAGGGAGATGTTATTTGAGCCAATGTAAACTCATTGTCTCTTGAATAATATTTTTGACGATCTTCAAAATCTGTGTTTGGGTCAAAATCATTCAGGTAATAATCTGAACGAAACATCTTTAGGTTTATTGGCGCATTACCATAAACTGAATCTAGCTCATACTCACTTAACCCATCTTCATCAGTACTGATTTTTCTACTAAAATAAGGCAAACTTAGCGTCGCTTTTGTAATTACAGCACCAGTTTGAAACTCTTTCCCATATTCACTTAATGCCACTTGCGTTAGTATATTAGCAGTTGTTTCGCCATACACAGGATCATTATGATACCCTAAGGTGTTATATGATAAATTATTTGTTTGAACAGGATGTAAACCATCAAGCCTTACATTAGTAGTTTGAATTTCAAAACTATCATCATTTATAACATTAAAATGATTTCCATTCACTAAATCTGTCCCTATTGTATTATAATCTTTGTCACATGAAGCCACTAATAAAGTAACAACTAGTAAAGCTAAAAATTGCTTTGTCCTCTTCATAATAATATTCATTTCTTAATTAGGCCATAAGGCTTTTATAGAATTCTGTGTAAGCAGATTCAAACTCATCTGGCGATTTATAATCTAAAGTAGGTGTTTCACCATTAGTCAAATACTCCATTAACTCAGAATTAACATCTTCCGACCCTATAATTACACCATCAGAACTATCTGCTGCTAACTTCATCATGTTATTATAAGTCGCTTTTTCGATAATTTTTAAAGCGCTATCATCAATATTATCAAACTTAATTTTTTCGCTCAAATTCTCTCCTAATTCCCCATCAAACCCTTCAGAGTAAATTGAAGTTACTACTTTACTGTCTGTAAAAAGCGGTTCGTCTGCAAAATACTTTTTTAAATACAATGGTAATAATGATGCCATCCAACCGTGTACGTGTATTACATCAGGTGCCCAATTTAGCTTTTTAACAGTTTCTATTACTCCTTTAGCAAAAAAGATAGCACGCTCATCATTATCTTTAAATAACAACCCATCTTCATCTGTAAAGGTTGCTTTCCTTTTAAAATACTCTTCGTTATCTATAAAATACACTTGCATTCTTTCCTTAGGAATAGACGCAACTTTAATGATAAGAGGCATATCTAAATCATTTATCACAAGATTCATCCCTGACAACCTAATAACTTCATGCAATTGATGACGTCTTTCATTAATATTCCCAAACCTTGGCATGAATATTCTTGTCTGACCACCTATTGAGTTAACCATTTTAGCTGCTTGAAATGAGTTTGATGAAATCTCAGTTTCTGGTAAATATGGCACCACTTCTGATGAAACAAATAAAATTCTCTTATCTTTCATTCTATATATTTTTAATCTTCATTAGTTCGTTTTCTTATATTAAATACAAAATTTTAACACAATTACTTAGTTAAAAAAATAATTTAAAACTTTGCAAAATTACAAAAATTATGCAGATTAATAGTAATGTATTAAGTTTGCGTTCGATTTAATTTCATTTCAATGAAAGTTTTCTATACCAAAAAAGAAATTTCTGAGTTTGTCAACTCAATTATCAGAGAAGGCAAAACTCTTGGTTACGTACCTACTATGGGCGCTTTACATCAAGGTCATGGCTCATTAATTGAGCAATCTATAACCGAAAATCAAGTTACCATTGTAAGCATATTTGTTAACCCAACTCAGTTTGACAATAAGGCTGATTTAAACAAATATCCACGTACCCTTGAAAATGATATTGAATTAATTAAAAAAATAGACGCTTCCATAGTTGTTTTTGCACCAAGTTCCAAAGAACTTTATGCTAATGACGTTAATTCAAAATCGTATTCTTTTGACGGATTAGAACATGAAATGGAAGGCAAGCATAGACAAGGACATTTTGACGGTGTTGGTACTATTTTAGATTTATTTTTCAATTTGATAAAACCAACAAACGCCTATTTTGGCGAAAAAGATTTCCAACAATTACAGATTGTAAAAAAATTAGTCTCCAAACTTAACTTAAATGTAAATGTGGTTGGTTGTAATATTTTTAGAGAGCACTCTGGATTAGCAATGAGTTCAAGAAATGAGCGCCTTTCAAAAGAAGCAAGAGCAGAAGCCGCATTTATATTCAAAACACTTAAGCAGGCAAAAATACACTTTGGCACAAAAAGTGCAGCAAAAGTAGAGGAATGGGTAACCAATCAATTTGCAAAAAACACACATTTCAATCTTGAATATGTATCTATTGCAAATGTTAACACCTTAAAACCAGTAAAACGTAAATCAAAAAAACAGCAATACAGACTATTCATTGCTGCATTTATTGATAACATTAGATTAATAGATAATATCGCTTTAAATTAATTACATTTGCCCCATGTTAGTACACGTAGTAAAATCAAAAATTCATAGAGTTAAAGTTACTGGAGCAGACTTAAACTACATAGGTAGCATCACGATTGATGAAGACCTTATGGATGCTGCAAACCTTGTTCAAGGAGAAAAGATTCAGATTGTAAACAATAATAATGGTGAACGTTTAGAAACATATGCCATACCCGGACCTAGAAACTCTGGTGAAATCACTTTAAATGGTGCGGCTGCAAGAAAAGTAGCTCCAGGTGATGTACTTATTCTTATAAGTTACGCTATGATGGATATTGAAGACGCTAAAACCTTTAAACCATCTTTAGTGTTCCCAAATGAAGAAAACAATCTATTGAATTAGTTTTTTTGACTAAAAAAACATTCATAAAAACACTTAAAATAATCATTCCAATCCTATTTGGGGTGTTTCTTATTTGGTTAACTTATAACAAAACTACCCCTATAGAAAGAGCTGATGTTATCAAGTATATTAAAGACGCTGATTATTTTTGGGTATTTATCTCTATAACCTTAGGAGTTTCAAGCCATGCCTCAAGAGCATACCGTTGGAAATTCACGTTGGAACCATTAGGGTACACACCTAAGTTTCTAAATAGTTTTATGGCAGTCATGATTGCCTATTTTGCAAACTTAGGAATTCCAAGATCTGGTGAAATTTTAAGAGCCACTACTCTAACTACATATGAAAATGTTCCTTTTGAAAAAGCATTTGGAACTATAGTTGCAGAACGAATTGCAGACTTATTAATGAGTGTGCTTTTCATTTTTATTGCCTTAACTATGCAGTATGATATGATTATGGAAGTAATTACATTAATTATTGATCTTATTTATCAGAAACTAACCACTAATCCAAAACTTATATTGCTAACCCTTTTAATTACTTTAGTTGTTCTTTTTACAACTTACAAAGGGTCTCAGAAAATAAAAAACAAATTTAAAAGCTTTGCAACGGGTTTAAAAGATGGTGTTTTAAGTATAGTAACCATGAAAAAAAAATGGGCCTTTATTGGACACACATTTTTTATTTGGATCATGTATTTTCTTATGTTTTACGTAATTTTCTTTTCTATACCAGAAACAACAAACACACCCATCAGTACCGCATTAGTATCTTTCGTGACAGGCTCTTTTACAATGGCTGCCACAAATGGGGGCTTAGGAAGTTTTCCATTAGTTATTCAAGAAACCCTAAACTTATTCAACATTAGCAACCAAAGCGGTTTGGCTATCGGATGGATTCTATGGAGCGCACAAACAATTCTAAACATTGTTACTGGCGTTATTTCATTCTTCTTATTACCAGTATACAACAGAACAAAATAATCTGTATATTGTCGTTCAATTATTGAAAAACTGTTATTAAAATGAGAAAATTAATATTACTTATTGCTTTTGCATTCATAAGCCTCAACACTATTGCACAAACTGTATATAGAGAACTTAACGGACCCGATGGCGAAAAAAGACAATTAAAAATACAAGTACCTCGAAACTACGAAGCTAATGTAGATACTATGTACCCTGTAATAGTAGTTTTTGACGGCGATTACTTATTTGAACCCGTAGCTGGTATTGCAGATTATTATTCGTATTGGGATGAAATGCCAGATGCTATTGTAGTAGGAATTAACCAACTTAACAGTAAAAGTCAAGATTTTGCTTGCGATGAACTGAATGGTTTACCAAGTGAGTCTGGCGCAGCATTTTTTGAGTTTATAACCTATGACCTTTTTAACTTTTTAGACAATAACTACAGGACTGTTCCATTCAGAACCATTATTGGACATGGTGAATCAGCTAATTTTTTAAACTTTTATTTGTTTCAAGAACAGCCGTTTTTTAACGCTTACATCTCATTAAGCCCTAGTTTTACAGAACAAATGGAATTGCGTTTAAAAGAACAGTTTAGTGATCTTCAAACACCAATTTTCTATTCATTAACGACCGCTGAGGATGATAGAAAAAATAGTAAAAATAGTATTACTGCACTTCATAAAAGCCTTGAAGTTATTTCAAATGAAAACTTCAATTACAACTATAATTACTACAAAGGAAAATCTCACTATGAACTAGTTAATCATGCGCTGCCAACAGCTTTTGAAAAGATTTATAAAACTTACAAGCCTATAGACAGAAAAGAATACAAAGAAAAACTATTAACTTATAGTGATGGTACAGCTATGGATTATATAGTAAAAAAATACGATACTATAAAAACAATGTTTGGTGTTGACAAACAAATTAGAATCAATGATTTTAATGCCGTTGAAGCTGCATTAAGAAAAGCTGAAGACTGGGAAACATTTAAGCTATTAGGAAAACTCGCACTTGAAGAATACCCAGATGCCATGTTGGGTAATTATTATAGGGGATTACATTATGAAAATATTGGTGAGCCTAAAAAAGCTATTAAAGCATATCAATCAGCTTTTGTAATGGAAGAAATAGGCGGTTTAAAAAAAGACGATATGCTGCATTATGTTGAACTAATTAAAGCTGACTTCGGATTAAAATAATGGCAAAAACTAAAACTGCTTTTTATTGTCAAAACTGTGGCACATCATTTTCTAAGTGGCAAGGGCAATGTACCTCATGTCACAATTGGAACACTATTGTTGAAGAAATTATTCAGAAAGAAGAAAAAAAAAGCTGGGATATTAGTGGCTCTACTAAAAACAGAACCGCTAAGCCCACCAAGATTTCAGAAATTGAAACCTCTCAAGAAGCTCGATTAAAAACTACTTCTAATGAATTTAACAGAGTGCTAGGAGGCGGCATCGTTCCAGGGTCATTGGTTCTACTCGGTGGTGAACCAGGTATAGGAAAATCAACATTGTTATTACAACTAGCATTACGACTCCCATTTAAAACCTTATATGTTTCTGGAGAGGAAAGCATGCAACAAATTAAAATGAGAGCTGAACGTATTACACGTAACTCTGATTTGTGCTACATTTTAACCGAAACCAAAACCCAAAACATATTCAAGCAAATTGAAGTTATGACTCCAGATATTGTAGTTATTGACTCCATTCAAACATTACATACTGATTTTGTAGAATCTTCAGCAGGTAGTATTTCCCAAATACGCGAGTGTACCTCTGAATTGATAAAGTTTGCTAAAGAAACCTCAACGCCAGTATTATTAATTGGGCACATCACTAAAGATGGTCACATTGCTGGCCCAAAAATACTTGAACACATGGTTGATACCGTACTTCAGTTTGAAGGCGACAGGAATCATATTTTTAGAATATTACGTTCATTAAAAAATCGTTTTGGATCAACAAACGAAATCGGTATTTTTGAAATGTTGGGCAATGGTTTAAGAGAAGTTAATAATCCTTCAGAGATATTACTTTCAAAAAACACTGAACAACTTAGTGGTAACGCTATTGCTGTAAGTCTGGAAGGTATGCGTACACTTTTAGTAGAAATTCAAGCATTAGTAAGTACTGCGGTATACGGAACACCACAACGAAGCTCAACTGGCTATAATGCCAAAAGACTTAATATGCTTTTAGCCGTTTTAGAAAAACGTGCAGGATTCAGACTTGGCGCTAAAGATGTCTTTTTAAATATTACGGGTGGTATATCTGTAGATGACCCTGCAATTGATTTAGCTGTCATAGCTGCAATAATGTCAAGTAATGAAGATATTGTTATTGATAAAGATATTTGTTTAGCTGGTGAAGTAGGGCTGTCTGGTGAAATACGTCCGGTTAACAAAATTGATCAGCGTATACTAGAAGCCGAAAAACTTGGGTTTAGGAAAATTTTACTTTCAAAACATAATAAAATTGCAGTAAAAAACACCAACATCAAACTAATATTGGTCTCTAAAATTGAAGACGTAGTTAGTGAACTATTAGGATAAATTACTACAAAAAACTACACATGTAGCAAATGTTACATATAGTTAGAAGAAATATTAATTTCTTTGTGGTGTAAAAATAATTATCATGAATTGGATTTTTGAACCATGGCCTTGGTATATTTCTGGGCCGTTAATAACACTAACTATGTTAGTGCTAATTTATATAGGCAGAGGATTTGGCATGTCCTCAAACCTTAGAACATTATGTGCATCTTTAGGTGCCGGTAAAAACTGTGACTTCTTTAGTTTTGATTGGAAAACGCAAAAATGGAATTTATTAGTTTTATTAGGAACAATTATTGGTGGCTATATAGCGGTACATTTTTTATCGCCTGAAAACTTAAGCACTAATATCAGTTCAGAAACTGTTACTAAACTACATGATTTAGGGTTTATAAGCGCAGGTAAAACTTATCTTCCTACAGAGTTATTTGACAATAGTATTTTCACTTCTTTTAAAGGAATTTCATTATTGCTAATTGGTGGTTTTCTAGTTGGCTTTGGAGCTCGTTATGCAGGCGGGTGTACTTCAGGTCACGCAATTTCAGGACTAAGCAACCTACAACTCCCTTCATTAATTGCTGTTGTAGGATTCTTTATTGGCGGACTTATAATGATTCATTTAATTTTCCCTCTAATTTTTTAACCCATGAAAAACGTATTATATCTTATTATAGGAATCTTCTTCGGAATTGTTTTAATTAAATCTGAAGCTGCTTCATGGTTTAGAATTTATGAAATGTTTCAATTTCAATCATTTCACATGTACGGAATTATAGGGTCAGCTGTAGGCTTAGGTGTTATTTCAATTTCACTTTTGAAACGCTTCAATGTAAAAAATAGCGATGGTAACCATATTATCTTTTCGAACAAAGAAAGAAGTGTTTTTCGCTACTTAATTGGCGGTATTCTTTTCGGATTAGGCTGGGCTTTATCAGGGGCATGCCCAGGACCAATGTTTACGCTGTTTGGCGCAGGATTTCTACCTATACTCATTTCAATAATTGGAGCTATAATAGGAACTTGGACTTATGGTATTTTAAAAGACAAATTACCTCATTAATATTTTTAATATGAAAATATTACAAGACTTAAAAACTAATTACGGACATTTATTTGAAAATGAACTTCTTGAAGAAATAAGTACCATAGGCACCTATAAAGAAATAGCTGAAGGCAGTAAATTAATTGAAGTTGGTCAATATATCAAAGCTATGCCATTACTAATTAATGGCGCAATAAAAATTTTAAGAGACGACGATGACGGTGATGAGCTATTATTGTATTTTCTTGAAAAAGGAGATACTTGCGCCATGACATTATCTTGCTGTATTGGTAATTCTAAAAGTGAAATAAGAGCCGTAGCAGAGTTAGACACACAACTTATTATGGTTCCTGTTACAAAAATGGAAGAGTGGACCGTTAAATATAAAAGCTGGCGTGACTTTGTATTTAAAAGCTACCATAGCAGACTTATGGAAATGCTTAACACAATTGACAGCATTGCTTTTTTAAAGATGGATGAACGTTTATTAAAATATTTAAAAGACAAATCAACCATCAACAAAAGTAATCTCATAAAAAGCACACATCAAGAAATTGCTTTTGAATTACACACTTCAAGGGTTGTCATTTCTAGACTTTTGAAAAAACTAGAAAATCAAA
>CAJXHW010000074.1 GCA_913054565.1 uncultured Kordia sp.
TCAACAACTGGTTTCTTATAGCCTATTTGAAGGTTATTTATTGTAGATAGCATTACTGTAGGTTGTTATACTTTAATTAAATGATTAAAAAGGTTTTAATAATTGTCCTAGGGTTATTCACATTAACGGGCATTGTGAACGCTCAGGAAATAGAGTTTACTGAGGTTGAAAATAAATGGATAAAAGAACACCCTATAATTTATCATGGTTATGATGCTGCTTGGCATCCTTTTGAATTCTACGATGAAAAAGACACCATCTATTCAGGTATCATTTCTGAGTATATAAAAATAATAGAAGATAAAACAGGTATTGATTTTAAACCCATACCTGATATTACTTGGGAAGAGACTATAGATAAATTAGAAACTGGAGAAGTAGATTTGGCTACTGGAATAACACCAAATGAAAGAAGAAGACAATTTTTAAATTTCACAAAACCTTATATGTCTTTCCCATTAGTGATAGTTACTAGAAAAGACTATCATTTTATTGGAGGTTTAAATGATTTGGAAGGAAAAGAGGTTGCACTACCAGTTGGGTTTTATACTTCTGAAATGATATCTAGAGATTTTCCGACCATTAAAATCAATCATAAAAAAGGAGTTAAAGAAGCACTAGAAAGTGTGAGTTTTGGTAATTCTGATGCTTTTGTAGGTAACCTTGCCGTAGTAAGTTATTATATAAATAAAGAGGGGTTTACAAACATAATAATTCTGATTTATCCTTTGGTGTAAGAAAAGATTGGCCAGAGTTGGTTAGTGTTATTGATAAAGTTATTGAATCAATTCCAGCAGAGCAACATAATATAATAAAAACTAAATGGATACAAGTAAGGTATGAGTATGGTGTAAACGTTAGAAAAATAGTTTATATAACAGGAGCTTTGTTGTTAGTTGTGTTATTAATAATTACAATTATTTTACTTTGGAATAGAAGTCTTCAAAAGGAAATTTTAAAAAGAAATATTATTGAAGAAAAACTAGAATCCTCTCTTTTGGAGTTGGAAAAGAAGAATGATGAGAAAAGAGCAATGCTTAGAGAAATTCACCATCGGGTAAAAAATAATTTACAAGTTGTAAATAGTTTGTTAAAGCTTCAATCAAGAAAATTAAAAAGTGATGATGCTGTAGCAATGTTTAAAGAAACGCAAAACAGAGTAGTATCTATGGCTTTGTTACATGAAAAAATGTATCGATCTGATGATATTCATCAAATTAATGTACAAGATTACATCTCTCTATTAGTTAAAGATTTGGTGGAAAGTTATGCAGTAGATAAAAAAATACACCTAAACATACAAATTGAGCCTGTAAATTTAATGATGAGAACATTAGTGCCATTAGGTTTAATTATTAATGAAATGATTACAAATTCCTTGAAACATGGGTTTAAAAACAAAAGCGAAGGAGAAATTTCAGTAAGTATTAGGCATATAAAAGGAGTGCGTTTTGAAATGATTATTGGAGATAATGGTGAGGGTGTTGTTAAAGAACATAAATCAACAGGGATTGGTGTTAATTTAATTCAAATATTCACCAAACAATTAAATGGAACATTAAAGCAATTAGATGCTCCTGGTGCTGTTTTTAAACTTACTTTTGATAAAATAGATGTTGTCTAAATTAAGCTAACGTATTAATAAGCTCCCTTCTCATTTCATGTCCTCCAGTAAAAGTCATGTGAGTCACTTTATCTCCAAAAATTTGGTGGGCATATGTTTTTTCTTCTTCTAAAATTTCAGGAGTAACATATGCATCAGCATTACCAACTATTAGTTTGATGTTTTGTATAGTCGTAAAATCAGTTTTTGAAAACTCTCGTGGCAACTTTCCTGCATATAACAGTAAGGTATTACATTTTATTTTGCGTTGAGCAACCCAACGTGTGACAACAGACACACCTTGAGAAAACCCTAAAATAATCACATTTACATTTATCATACTAATCCGTTCTTGCTCATAAACACTGTCTAAATAATTCAAAACGTTTGTGATCTCGTTTTGAGTATTTTCTTTCGTTAACCAAGTTGCACCAACATGTTTAAACTGATTTTTTAAATAGTGTTTACTTTGTGCTTGTGGCGCTATAATGTAATTTTCTTCAGCATTTAACTCATCAAAGTATTTAATAAAATATCTGCTTAAAAAACCTAGGCCATGACAAACTATCCACACGTTTTTTGTGTTGTTTGATAACCTATTTAAGGTAGTATAGGAATTGTTTGTACTGTAGGAAACTTCTTTTTCTGTTGAGGTCATTTTTAGTGCAATTGAATTTGTATTTTAGCACTATAAAAATAGAACAATGAAATTTGATAGAGAAGCTATTTTAGACTATTGTAATAAATACTCTAAAAATACATTAATGGAAACCTTAGAGATTGAATATATAGATGCTGGGGAAGATTTTCTAACTGCAAAAATGCCTGTAACTCCAAAGGTACATCAACCAATGGGGATATTACATGGTGGAGCTACTGTGGCACTTGCAGAAAGTGTAGGAAGCGCAGCTTCACAATTGTTTATTGATAAAGAAAAATTTATTGTTAAAGGTTTGGAAATTTCTGCTAATCACTTAAAAAGTAAAACTGAAGGAGAGGTTTTTGCCACAGCACGTATTGTACATAAAGGCCGTACAACTCATTTATGGGAAATTAAAATTGTTGATGAAAACGACGTGTTAATTTCGTTGTGTAAACTCATGAATATTGTACTAGAAAAATAGTTTTTTATGAAAGATTTTTTTGCAAAAATTACTAACCAATATGCAAATGAATTACCATTTGTAGTTTATAAAAAACCAAATGAAGAATCTGTAAACGCGCTCTTTCAATCTGATGTTACCATTAACTATGTGAAAGATTATTCTGAAAGCGGTTTTGTTTTTGCACCTTTTGATTCTGAAGAAAAAACAATAATAATTCCGTTTAATCACTCTTTAAAAACTACGTATACTCAAAAAGAAACTGTAGAACATAATAAAGATGTACAGTATAATTTATCAGAAAGTGAAGAGCACTTAACACTTGTTAAAAAAGGGGTGTCTGCAATTACACAAACGAGTTTAAAGAAGGTTGTACTATCCAGAGTAGAGGAAGTTGTTACAAATAATAGTTGTCCAATAACATTTTTTAAACGTGCGTTAGCAGAGTATAAAAACGCATTTGTGTATTTATGGTATCATCCAAAAGTAGGTTGTTGGTTAGGAGCTACACCAGAAGTATTGTTGAAAATAAGAAACAATAAGTTTAAAACAATGTCATTGGCCGGAACACAAGTGTTTACTGATGCTGTAGTTTGGGAAGATAAAGAACAAGAAGAACAACAAATAGTTACAGATTATATAACTGAACACTTACTTTCTGAAAATATTCAATTTCATTTAGGTGAACCATACACTGTAAAAGCAGGACATTTAGCACATATTAGAACGGATATTGAAGGACGTATTAATTCGGACTTAGGGACTAACAATTTAAAAAGATTAATTTCTGTATTACATCCAACACCAGCGGTTTGTGGCTTGCCAAAAGAAGAAGCTAAAACGTTTATTTTGCAGAACGAATTATATAATAGAACGTTTTATACAGGGTTTTTAGGAGAGTTGAATAAAATTAATCAACGCAAGAACAACAGAAGGAATACTGAAAATAATGCTTATAGAATATCAACAACATCCTCTGATTTATATGTCAATCTACGTTGTATGGAATTAAAAAGTAATAGTGTGAATATTTTTGTAGGTGGAGGTATTACTGCAGGGTCAGATCCTGAAAAAGAGTTTATTGAAACGTGTAATAAAACTAAAACAATGAAAAAGCTTATTATTTCCTAGAAATATTTGTAATTCACTCTAAATTCGCCGTACTTTTGCAACCTACAAATTTTCAGTAAATATGTCAGGAACAACTTCAGAAAAAGAAGAAAGAAAAGCGGGTAAGGAGCTGTATAGTTATCAACAAGGAGCCATTAATAAAATTTTTAAAAGTTTTGAAGAGTCTCCTGAAGATTACCATCTGCTATATCAACTGCCTACCGGAGGTGGTAAAACCGTAATTTTCTCTGAAATTGTAAGGCAATATCTAAAGCACCATCAGAAGAAAGTTTTGGTTATGACTCATCGAATAGAGTTGTGCAAACAAACATCAAAAATGCTTACTGAATTTGGTGTTGAAAATAAAGTAGTAGATAGTAAGGCAAACCTTGATGACCAACAAAAATACTCATGTTTTGTTGCTATGGTTGAAACCTTAAATAACAGATTGAATGATGGTAAGTTAGATATTTCTGATATAGGTTTAGTTATTATTGATGAGGCACATTACAATTCATTTACAAAATTATTTAAGTTTTTTGACAAATCGTTTGTGTTAGGAGTTACGGCTACACCGTTGAGTTCTAATATAAAATTGCCAATGACAGACAATTATCAAGAGTTAATTGTTGGTGAAACAATAGAGTCCTTAATTGAAAATGAGTTTTTATCACGTGCAGAAACTTTTAGTTATAATGTAGGGTTAACCTCATTAGTAGTTGGTGCTAATGGTGATTATACTGTAAAATCATCAGAAGATTTATATACCAATCAGGATATGTTAAGTAAGTTGTTATATGCTTATGAAACTCACTCTAAAGGTAAAAAGACGTTAATATTCAATAACGGAATAAACACATCATTACATGTTTATGATACATTTAGGGCTGCTGGTTATCCTGTAATGCATTTAGATAATACCAATTCTAAAAAAGAACGCGCACATATATTAAAGTGGTTCAAAACAACTCCTAATGCAATATTAACATCAGTTAGTATTCTAACCACTGGATTTGATGAACCCACTGTAGATACAATTATATTAAATAGAGCCACTAAATCCTTAACACTATATTATCAAATGATAGGTAGAGGATCACGTATCATCAAAGGGAAATCTAAATTTTCAATTATTGACTTAGGAAACAACTTACATCGTTTTGGCCCATGGGGTGCTGATTTAGATTGGCAAAAGATTTTTAAATCGCCTAATTATTTCTTAGATAGTTTATTAAATGATGAGGAATTAGAAAGCAATTTTAAATATGAAATGCCAGATGATATTCGTCAAGAATTTGCAAACTCTGAGAAAGTAGCTTTTGATATCAAAAAGACTTATACCATTTCAGTTAAAAAAGGAGAGTCTTCAAAAGTGGTTTTAGAGCGTTCAATTGCGCAACATGCTAAAATTTGTGTTGAGAATAGTGAAGATGTATATGATGCTTTAGCTTTAATGAAGTTATTAGGCGAAGATATAGATTACAGAATTCAACGCTATACAAAGTGTATTAGTAGAAGCACTTATAATTTTGTAGACTGGTTAAAAGATGATTACCGAAAAAAATTACGCGCATATTTACGTGATAATTTTGATACTATGTTTGAAGAAATTCACGGCAGATTGCCAGAGTAACCTTTTTAAAATATAATAAACAAAAGTATCAACTAGTACTTGGTGCTTTTTTTGTTTTAAATAATACGTTCATCAGCTTTATATGCCCCACGCCTGTGTAGTATCCATTGTGCTTCATTTAAAGGGTTAACACCTTTAAATTCACGAATTTTACCTTCGCCTTCAGGACACCTATTGTAGCCATGAAATTGTAGTAGTAGACGGTTTTTACCACTGGTAATTGAATTTAATTTTATTCCTAAATCTAATGATGTAGCCGCTGGAATAAGTCCCTTTAACTGCATTTGCTCATTAGTGAATAGTGGCGACTCAAAAGTTGCACGTCTGGAGTTTAACTCAGAAGTAATTTTACCTAATAAGGCTTCATCTGCTTTTATATCAAATTTTAAAATAGGTTCAAGTAAATGTGTGCCACCAGATTTTAACCCTTGCATAATCCCCATAGGAGTTGCTAAGCTGAAATCGCCAGGTCTAGAGTGTATGTTATGATCTTCCCCTTTTATTAAAGTGATGTTCACATCAGTTACTTCCCAACCCAATACCCCTTGTGCTAGTGCTTTAGGTATTGTACGTTCAATTTCATTCTGATATTTTATATGTATATCATTTTGAGGTACAACTGAAGTATAGGTTACGCCAGAGTTTAAAGGTGCTGGTTCAATTAAAAACGTCATTATAGCCCAGCATGGTTTAGGCATCCAGTATCTTATATAGCCTTCAGTAGCTGTATTGATTGTTTCTTTATAAACTATTTCAGGAGAAGTAAAAGCAGTTTCTATTTGAAATCGAGTGCTTAATACATGTGATAAAACTTCAATTTGCATTTGTCCCATTAATAATAATTGCAATTCTTTTTCAGCTTTATACCATTTAAAATTTAAAGCAGGGTCTTCTCTGTCAATTTGCTGTAAGGCTTCAGTTAACTTATTATAATCACTATTTTTTATGGGGGTTACTTTAACGGTTAAAACTGGAATATGAAGTTGAGGTAATTTAGGGACACTATCAGGGTTTCCTAAAACATCTCCAGCTTTTGTGTCTGAAACTCCCGTAATAACACCTATACTACCAGCATGTAATATACTATTATCAATAAATTTTATATTGTGAAATGCTTTAGTTTGATTGATTTTAGTGTCTAATTTTTGTGTGTAATTATACACTACAGATTTTGATGTTAAACTACCAGAAAACATCTTTACATATGCCATAACACCATGTGTTTTATGATGTTCTAATTTAAATACATAAGCGGATAATTCTTTAGAAGAATTTGTTTTAGGAGTGGGTAAATAGTCAACTATTCCGTCTAAAAGATCTTTAACACCAAGGTTATTTTTTGCTATTCCACAAAACACAGGAACAATGTTGTTAGCTATTGTGTGTTTTTGAATGTTTTGAAGATAATCGTCATCACTAATATCTTCAGAATTCATATAGCGTTCCAATAAATCGTTATCACAATCTAATAATTGTTCAATAGCGATTTCTTTATACAGTGTATTTGTTGTTGTATTAAAAACAGTTTGAATGCCAGAGTTTTCTATTCCTTCATTTACAGATGTGTTTAGTGGTACAGCATTTAGTTTTAAATCTGTTTTTAACTGTAATAATACAGCTTCATAATTGGCGCCATGACGATCAATTTTATTTATAAAAATAAGTGTAGGTATTTGTAGTTCTTTTAAAGACTCCCAAATAGTTATAGTATGTGATTGCACGCCTTCAACAGCAGATATAACTAATATAGCAGCATCTAAAACACATAAAGCGCGTTCGGTTTCACTTGAAAAATCAACGTGACCAGGTGTATCTATCAGGTTTATTGTTGTATTCTTCCATTCAAAAGAAGTAGCTGCTGCTTTAATAGAAATACCTCTTTCTTTTTCAATGGATAAGTTATCAGTACTCGCAGACCCTTTATCAACGCTACCAAGTGATCTTATTGCCCCAGAATTGTATAAAAAATGCTCTGTTAATGTCGTTTTTCCTGCATCAACGTGAGCTAAAACTCCGATATTAATTGTTGCTGTGTTCATTAATAGAATACAATTATGACTTTTGAATTAAAATGTCCAAGCAATAAACCTGCTGTGTTTTTGCCCTTGATTCATGTCAATAGTTTTATAACTCGCTTTCAATTTGTTTAATTGCTTGTGTAGTTTTGGTAGATTTTCTTTTTTAGAGACTAAACATGTGAACCATGTCACTTGATTTTTAAACTCAACGCTTTGCTTTATCATACGCTTAATAAATAACGCTTCACCACCATTACACCATAATTCATTAGATTGTCCTCCGAAATTTAAAGAAAATGATTTGTCTTTCCCAAGATTTTTTAATTTTCTAAGTGTACCTTTTTGTGCTTCCTTTTCTGAGCTGTGAAACGGAGGGTTACACATTGTAAAATGATAGTGTTCGTCTTTATTAATAATGCCTTTAAATATATTAGCATTATCTTTTTGATGTCTGATTTCAATATGATTTTCTAAACCGGATGTTGCCAAAATGTTTTTTTGAGCAGAAATAACTGCAGTTTCATTAATATCTGCACCAAT
>CAJXHW010000075.1 GCA_913054565.1 uncultured Kordia sp.
GTTGAAAAATAAAACCACCGAATTATTGGTGGTTTTTGAACATTTATCTTGAGTTAGAAGTTATTCCCACTCTATTGTTGCAGGTGGTTTAGAACTGATGTCATAAACAACTCTATTTACACCTTTTACTTTATTAATAATATCGTTAGATATTTTTTGTAAAAACTCATAAGGTAAATTTACCCAGTCAGCCGTCATACCATCAGTACTTTCAACAGCTCTAAGTGCTACTGCTTTTTCATAAGTACGTTCATCTCCCATAACACCTACAGACTGCACAGGCAATAATATTGCTCCAGCCTGCCATACTTTGTCGTATAAACCATGTTCACGCAAGCCATTAATAAAAATAGCATCTACTTCTTGTAACATCGCTACTTTCTCTGGAGTAATGTCGCCTAAAATTCTAATTGCCAAACCTGGTCCTGGAAAAGGATGACGTCCTAACAATTTGGCGTCAATTCCCATTGCTGCACCTGCTCTTCGCACTTCATCTTTAAAAATCATACGTAAAGGCTCAACAATTTTCAACTTCATGAAATCTGGCAGTCCTCCTACGTTATGGTGTGATTTTATGGTAGCTGATGGTCCTCCATCTGCAGAAACTGATTCAATAACATCTGGATAAATCGTTCCTTGAGCCAACCATTTAACATCCTCAATTAAATGAGATTCTTGGTCAAACACATCAATAAATACTTTACCAATGGCTTTACGTTTTGCTTCAGGATCCGACAAGCCTTTTAATTCATCATAAAACTGCTGACTTGCATCTACACCTTTTACATTCAGCCCCATCCCTTCGTATTGTTTCAATACAGAAGAATATTCATCTTTACGCAACAAACCGTTGTTTACAAAAACACAGTACAGATTTTCACCAATTGCTTTATGTAATAATACCGCAGCTACTGTTGAGTCAACCCCTCCAGAAAGACCGAGTACAACTTTATCATTTCCTACTTTTTCTTTTATATCTGCTACGGTAGCATCAACAAAATTATCTGAAGTCCACTCTTGACTTACCCCTGCAATGTTTACTAAAAAATTTTCTAAAATCTGTTTTCCATCAGTGGAATGATATACTTCAGGGTGAAACTGAATAGCATAGGTTTGCTCTCCTTCAATTTCATACGCTGCATTTTTCACGTCATGCGTACTTGCAATACATTTATAGTTAGCTGGTAAACTTAAAATTGTGTCAGAATGGCTCATCCATACTTGAGATCCAACTTGTACATTTTTAAACAAAGGTGAACCTGTATTTATATATGATAAATTTGCACGACCATACTCACGTGTGTTTGACGAACCTACTTCTCCATCAAAGAAATGTGCTAAATATTGAGCTCCATAACAAATCCCTAATAAAGGTTTTTTTCCTTTAACTGCTGATAAATCTATTTTTGGCGGATTTTCTCCTCTTACAGAATGTGGAGACCCTGATAAAATAACAGCTTTATAATCATCAAAATTGTATTTTTTACTGTTATAAGGGTGTATTTCACAGTAAATATTTAATTCCCTAACCCTACGCGCAATTAACTGCGTTACCTGAGAACCGAAGTCTAGAATAAGTATTTTATTTTCCATGTGCAAAAATAAAAATTGAATATTTACCCACCTAAAAAAATCTTTACTTTTTTAGGAGTTTTTTTAAGACTGCTTTACAACAAATGAGTAATACATATTAATCCCCATAATAGCAGCATTTGTAATAATTATTGGTAAACCAACCCTAATGGTTGGCATCATAAAACCATAAATTACAAACAATAAACAACCAACCATATTTACCATTCGTAGCTTTTTCACATCCTTCATTGTAAAAGAACATAATACCACTATTGACGCTAAGTACCCTACTATTTCTACAACTGTTATTTCCATATTTTTTCTTTATTAAGTTAAAACCGATAACAATACTACAAAAAAAATACCACTGCAATAATTGCAGTGGTATCATATTTTTAAGATTTAAAAAACGAATATCGTTTTTATTTTAACGGATTACGTTTTCTTTCGTTCTCAGTTAAATGTACTTTACGTAAACGTAAGAAGTTTGGTGTAACTTCAACGTACTCATCTTTTTGAATAAATTCTAAAGCCTCTTCTAAAGAAAACTTAATTGCCGGAACAATTTTCGCTTTGTCATCTGCTCCAGAAGAACGAACGTTAGATAATTTTTTAGTTTTCGTAATGTTAACTGTCATATCATCACGTCTGGTATTTTCTCCAATAACCTGACCTTCGTAAATATCTTCACCTGGATCAACAAAGAAACGTCCTCTGTCTTGTAACTTATCAATAGAATAAGGAATAGCTTTCCCTTTCTCCATAGAAATTAAAGATCCGTTTTGACGCTCAGGAATACCCCCTTTTAATGGTTGGTATTCTTTATAACGGTGTGCCATAATTGCTTCACCTGCAGTAGCAGTTAACAATTGGTTACGCATACCGATAATTCCTCTTGAAGGAATGATGAACTCACAAATCATACGGTCACCTTTAGCTTCCATAGATATCATTTCACCTTTACGTAATGACACCATTTCAACAGCTTTACCTGAAACAGATTCTGGTAAATCAATAGTTAATTCTTCAACTGGCTCACATTTTACACCATCTATTTCTTTGATGATAACTTGTGGCTGACCAATTTGTAATTCGTACCCTTCACGACGCATTGTCTCAATCAGTACTGATAAGTGCAATACCCCACGACCAAATACTAAAAATTTATCTGCACTATCAGTTTCATTAACACGTAATGCTAAATTCTTTTCTAATTCTTTTGTTAAACGATCTTTAATATGACGAGATGTCACAAACTTACCGTCTTTCCCAAAGAAAGGTGAATCGTTAATTGTAAATAACATACTCATTGTAGGTTCATCAATAGCAATAGTAGCTAATGGCTCTGGATTTTCGATATCAGCAATAGTATCACCAATTTCAAATCCTTCTAAACCAACAATTGCACAAATATCTCCAGTTTTTACTTCGTCAACTTTAATACGACCAAGCCCTTCAAATATGTGTAATTCTTTAATTTTACATTTTACAATCTTACCATCACGCTTACACAAAGACACTTGCATACCTTCTTTTAAGCTTCCTCTTGTTAAACGCCCAATTGCAATTCTTCCTGTAAAAGAAGAAAAATCTAATGACGTAATTAACATTTGAGTGTTTCCTTCTGTTGGTTTGTATTCAGGAATGTGCTCAATAACCATATCTAATAATGGCTCGATATTTTCAGTTTGGTTTTGCCAATCATCACTCATCCAGTTGTTCTTTGCAGAACCATATACTGTAGGGAAATCCATTTGCCATTCTTCTGCTCCTAATTCGAACATTAAGTCGAATACTTTTTCATGAACTTCATCTGGTGTACAGTTTTCCTTATCTACTTTATTTACAACCACACAAGGTTTTAACCCTAAGTCAATTGCTTTTTGCAATACAAAACGTGTTTGAGGCATAGGCCCTTCAAATGCATCAACTAAAAGTAACACACCGTCTGCCATATTCAATACTCTTTCAACTTCTCCACCAAAATCGGCGTGACCTGGAGTATCTATAATGTTAATTTTTGTACCCTTATAAATTACAGATACATTTTTAGAGGTAATAGTTATTCCTCGTTCTCTTTCTAAATCGTTGTTATCAAGAATTAAATCTCCAGTATTTTGGTTTTCACGAAATAACTGGCAATGGTACATAATCTTATCTACCAACGTTGTTTTACCATGATCGACATGGGCAATAATTGCAATATTTTTTACAGAACTCATAACTATAAATCTCTAATTTAAGGGCGCAAAGGTACTCTTTTTTATTGTAAACCATACTAAAGGATACTATATAATAAATAAAAGCCAACACCACTATGACAAAAGTCACTTCATTTTGTATCAAAAAGCGTATCTTTGCGCAAAAATTTCTCCTATGAATTTAGATTTAATCCCAAATATCAAACACACAACAAGTGGCAATTTCTTTTTATTAGCTGGTCCGTGTGCCATTGAAAGTGAAGATATGGCTTTGCATATAGCAGAAAAAGTAATTGATATTACTGACAAATTAGAAATTCCATATGTTTTCAAAGGATCATTTAAAAAAGCCAACAGAAGCAGGATAGATAGTTTTACAGGAATAGGAGATGAAAAAGCTTTAAAAATCTTACGTAAAGTTTCTGAAACATTTAATGTTCCAACAGTTACAGATATTCATGAAGTATCTGATGCGGCTATGGCTGCCGAATATGTTGATGTGTTGCAAATACCAGCATTTTTAGTTCGTCAAACAGACTTAGTAGTTGCTGCTGCAAAAACAGGAAAAGTTGTTAATTTGAAAAAAGGTCAATTTATGAGTCCTGAGGCAATGCAACATGCAGCTCAAAAAGTTAAAGATGCCGGAAGTAATAAAGTGTGGATTACTGACAGAGGAACCATGTTTGGCTACCAAGATATGATTGTTGACTTTAGAGGCATTCCTACAATGCGTCAATTTGCACCAACTGTTTTAGATGTAACACATTCCTTACAACAACCTAATCAAAGCTCTGGAGTTACAGGAGGAAGACCAGATATGATTGAAACAATTGCTCGTGCAGGAATTGTAAATAATGTTGACGGTTTATTTATTGAAACACATTTTGACCCAGCAAATGCCAAAAGTGATGGTGCAAATATGTTACACTTAAACCATTTAGAAAACTTATTAACCAACTTGGTTAAAATTAGAAAAACAATTAATGAACTATAAATTTATTCTTGTAACCTTTTTTATTGGGCTTACAACAATCGGGCAATCACAAGAAAAACTTGAGGAGAATAGCGCAGAGTTTCAATACAATAAAAACAAAGGAAAAGCATACTTTTATTGGGGTGGTAACAGAGCTAAATATTCAAAATCTGACATTGAGTTTAAAGGTAAAAACTATGAATTTACACTATATGATGTAAATTCTAAAGACAGACCTAAAGGGTGGCACATAGATTATATCAACCCCGCAAGAATGACTATTCCGCAAACAAATTTTAGGTTAGGGTATTACATTCACGATAATTATCAGATATCATTTGGTGTTGACCACATGAAATATGTAGTTATTAGGCCGCAAAATGTACGTATTAATGGTTACATAAATTTTGATGGTACTGACGGCGGAGATATTACTTATAATGGAATTTATGATAATGACATCATCAATTTAATCGATACAAAAGATACAGATGGCGACCCCTTGTTTTTTCAATTTGAACATACAGATGGCTTAAACTATATAAATTTTGAAATAGCAAGAGTTGATGACTTGGGTGAGTTTTTTAAATGGAACCCCAACAAAATTCAATTGAATCTGATAGAAGGCCTTGGTGTTGGAGGTTTATATCCAAAAACAAATGCAACAGTTATAGGGAAGCCAAGGAATGATGAATTTCATTGGTCTGGTTATGGATTAAGCGCCAAAGCAGGCTTGAACCTCACCTTATTTAAAAACTTTATGATTCAAACAGAACTAAAAGGAGGATTCATCAATATGCCATGGATTAAAACCACAGCTGATGGCGATTCTGCAAAACAAAAGTTCTGGTTCATACAACATAATATTACCGTGGGATATGTATTTCAACTCTAATAAAAAAGCGATTACTTCATAAATAAAGTAATCGCTTTTTATATATTGAAAGAAATTAATTACTCATTACCATCTACATACTCTTGAAGATATGCATATCGCTCTGTTAACTTGCCATTTTGTGTCATTCGAGCACGTTCTAAAATTCCATCTTTATCATTATTAAAAAAAGCTGGAATAACATGTTTTAAAAACATTTCTCCAAACCCTTCACTGGCATCTTTAGGTAGTTCACACGGTAAATTATCTACCGCCATCACCACTATTGCATCATCATCCATAAAATCTATTTCAGATTCTGTGTTCGGGTTATAACCATATAATGGTTCTGCAATTGTTGAAGGTCGTATTGTAGAAGCCACAGGCCCATCAATATCACACGATACATCAGCCACGACTTTTATATTAAATTTACGTGATTTACAATCTTCGCGTGTATACAAGTATGGCGCACCATCACCAAAATAATGACCTGCAATAAAGTAATCTGTCACTTGTGCAAAACGCATGAAATCAGATTTGTATTCCGAAGGATTATCATACATGTCATATTTATCAAGCAACTGTCCATCTTTACGCTTATTATAATCTAAAACATCTATCTTACAATATACTGCCTCATTAAAACTTTTATTTAAATACGCATCTACACTTACTTCCTTTATTTGTAAATGATCTAAAATTTCTTGTGCTCCATTAGCTACTTTACCACTACCCGTTAAACAAATTTTAATAGCCGGAACGTTAATTTTATTCAGTTCAGCTTTCATTCCATTTAAATCTGGTAAACTTTCAGCTTTAGGCATGTTCCATAAACCATATTTTCTACCGTAAGCAATAAACCCATTATAAGCACCCACAATACCCGCATAACGTCCAAAACCAATAAGTCTCCCTCCACTTGATTTTGTAATAACCTCATGGTCATACATTTCTATATTTTTGTTCAGCATAGCCTTTAACAACTCTCTATTATAGGGTTGCTTTTTTATAGTATGAGAAAAAAAGAAATATTTTTTATTAGGAATTAGTGCCGAAATAGGCACTTCTTTAACACCTAACATAACATCACATTCGTCAACAGAATCAGTTACTGTAAACCCTTTATCTTTGTATACCGAATCATTAAAAAAACGCACATCAGATGCCTCAACCAAAAATTCAACTTTAGGAAATTGCTTCACAACAGATTCACAAAGATTAGGAGGAAACACAACTCTTCTGTCTGGTGGGTTTTTACGTTCTTTAATGATAGCAAATTTCATGTGATTAATTTTATAGGATTATTTGAGCACTAAAATAGTACAATTGATCATAATAGCAAGCATTAATAATTCATCAATGGATTAAAAACAGTAAGTTTTAAAATATCTAAGCTATTTGAAGTATTATATGGCATACATTTTGTAGATTTGTGCTATATGGGGTCGACTGGTTTTGACAGCGAGACCAATGAAATAGTAAGCATGTCGAGTGATGAAATTTGACTCGTAAATCACAATTTCAACTTTTTTAAACGGCGAAAATAATTACGCTCTTGCTGCTTAATCTGAATCATAGTAAGATTTAAGCCTCGTCTGACAAGGTCAGAAAGCAGGATGTCTTCAGAAAGCGTTTGTTAACCGCGTTCTATTTAAAGACATCGTAAAAGTTAACATAGGAATATTAGAACTTCGATAATATTTCAACAATCTTAGAAGATAAGGATAATATTGGCGGTTTTTGGTCTATTATTGTTTCGAAAATTAAACAAAAACTACACCTGTAGAAAGCTATTTTATTGCTTGTTTGGACGAGAGTTCGATTCTCTCCGACTCCACAAACAACAAAAAAAACACCTTCGTTATTAAGGTGTTTTTTTTTGTTTCTATACAATATACTCACTTCAACATATTTCAAAAAAAAATCCTCTATATCAAATGATATAGAGGATTAATAAAGAAGGCGGCGACCTACTCTCCCACATTACTGCAGTACCATCGGCGCTAATGGGCTTAACTTCTCTGTTCGGAATGGTAAGAGGTGAGCCCCATTGCTATAACCACCTTAAGTTTTAAGTGTTTCTTTAAAACACTGTTACTTAAAATAAGCAACTAATAAGTTAACATATTGAGATATAAAAACAACTTGTATCAAAAAAAAGAAAAGAGCGTACATAAGCTTACGGGTTATTAGTATCACTCGGCTATGACATTACTGCCTTTACACCTATGACCTATCAACGTAGTCATCTCCTACGACCCTTTAAAGAAATCTCATCTTGTGGTGGGTTTCGCGCTTATATGCTTTCA
>CAJXHW010000076.1 GCA_913054565.1 uncultured Kordia sp.
TTTTCGAGCATGGCAAATTTAAACAATAGATTGTTTCTTCAAGAACAATCATAAAAAAAGTCATTATGAAAACGGAAAAAGTTATAGACCATATTGTTAGCTGGTTAAAAGATTATGCAACCAAAGCCAATGTTAATGGCTTTGTAATTGGTATTTCAGGAGGTATAGATTCTGCAGTAACATCAACACTATGTGCTAAAACTGGACTACCGGTATTATGTATTGAAATGCCTATTCATCAAGCTCCAAGTCATGTGAGTAGAGCCCAAGAACATATTACTGAGTTAAAAAAAAAGTTTTCAAATGTTACCGACACAAGAGCAAACTTAACTCCTGTTTTTGAAGAATTTAAAACCGAAGTATCACTAGATGGCAAGCAAGAGATTGTTGACATGGCATTAGCAAATACAAGAGCGCGTTTACGCATGACTACATTGTATTACTACGCGGGATTATTAGGCCATTTAGTTGCTGGTACTGGAAATAAGGTAGAAGATTTTGGTGTAGGTTTTTACACAAAATATGGTGATGGCGGTGTAGATTTAAGTCCGATTGCTGACTTAATGAAATCTGAAGTCTACACCATTGCCGAGCATCTGAATATTTGCAATAGCATTAGAATTGCCAAGCCTTCAGATGGTTTATTTGGCGACGCTAGAAGTGACGAAGATCAGATTGGAGCTAATTATGACGAATTGGAATGGGCAATGACAATGAAGGATCAGGGAAAAACTGCCGAAGAATTTTCTGGACGACAATTAGAAGTTTTCAACATTTATTTAAGCTACAACAGAAGGAATAAACACAAGATGGATCCTATTCCTGTTTGTGTCATCCCGAAAGGATTGCGTTAAAGCTATTACAGCACACGGTTTAACTTTTCTGAGAGCACTTTTTTAAGTGCTGTATAGTCCATTATTTCTTGTATAATTTCGACATTGGAAATCTCTTGAGAAACTGATTTTGCAAGTTCATCAATCTTTTTGGTGACTAAAAAACGCCTTAATGACAATATATTTTCATTGACTAAACGGCCAATATTGTCTTCTTTTTTTATTGGAAATATATTTTGTCGCTCCCAATCATTTAATGAGTAACGCTCTTCATTCATTAAAATTGACGTCACCTCACTTGCCAACACAGGCTCTAAAACATTGATAAATGTTTCTATTTGCAACTTATCATCGCTCTGTAATTTTTCAACAATTTTATAATACAGCACTTGAAATAACTCATTTGCAAATTCCACCTCATCCTCCTGCAAACTCAAAAACACTTTTTGATGTACGGAATTCACTTCTAACTCTTTATCTAATTGAAGTTCTCCTGTATCGTTTTCTTTGAGGTAATATTCTTCAAATTCCGCTTCAACAGTTGCATACAACAACAGCATTTGAATAATTTTTCGTTCTAACTCATATTGCTCATCTACCTTTTTAACAGGCTGTTTGGACTTATGTACAACATCGAAACTTTTTTGTTGCTGCTTTGTAGTTTTATTATTTTCCCTAGTAACTGTATTAGATAATTGTGCAAGTGTAGAAAATAATACTTGCTCAGAAATATCCATAATACGAGCGCATTCTTTAATATACAGCTCGCGTTTTATTGTATCTGGTATTTTAGAAATACTTGTGATGATTTCACGAATGGTTTCCGCTTTCCTAACAGGATCATTCTTAGCTTCATCACTTAAAACCCCTGCTTTAAATGCAATAAAATCTTTTGAATTATCTTCTAAATACAACACCAACTCTTCATAAGGTGTCTTTTTAGCAAACGAATCCGGATCTTCACCTTCTGGGAAAGGGCAAATTCTCACATTCATCCCTTGCTCTAAAATCAAGTCAACTCCGCGCAATGAAGCTCTCATACCAGCCGCATCACCATCAAAAAGTATTGTGATATTTTTAGTCAGCCTATTAACCAATCTAATTTGATCACTTGTTAAAGCCGTACCAGAAGATGCTACAACATTATGAATACCAGTTTGATGAAACTGTATCACATCTGTATACCCTTCAACCAAATAGCAATTATCTTCTTTAGATATAGCTTGTTTTGCTTGATGTATACCATATAAAATTTTACTTTTATGATAAATTTCACTCTCTGGAGAATTCAGGTATTTGGCTGCTTTTTTATTACTTGTTAAAATACGTCCACCAAAGCCTAAAACACGACCACTCATAGAGTGAATAGGAAACAATACACGTCCTTTAAAACGATCAAACTGTTTGGTTTCTTTTACAATTGTAAGCCCTGTTTTTTCTAAAAACTCTAATTGATAACTGTTTTTTATAGCTTCTTTAGTAAATGCTTCCCATTGATCTAAAGCATAACCCAACTTGAATTTTTTTATAGTTTCCTCAGTAAAGCCACGTTCTTTAAAATAAGTTAAACCAATAGCTTTTCCTTGTTCATTATTATGCAAAATATCTGAAAAGTATTTTTGTGCATATTCCGAAACCAAATACATACTTTCACGCTCACTAGCTTGCTCTTTCTGTTCGTTTGACTGTTCAGTTTCTTCAATTTCAATATTGTATTTTTTAGCTAAATACTTAATAGCCTCAGGATAAGAACAATGTTCATGCTCCATTAAAAAAGCGACAACATTACCCCCTTTTCCTGATGAAAAATCTTTCCAAATTTGCTTTACAGGAGATACCATAAAACTTGGTGAACGCTCATCTGTAAACGGACTCAACCCTTTAAAATTACTTCCTGCCTTTTTTAACTGTACAAAATCACCTATTACCTCCTCTAAACGAGCAGTTTCAAAAACGTTATTTATGGTTGTTTGTGAAATCAATTTATGAAAGAATTACATCAAATTTATGAATGGTAAATGTACTAAATAATATAAACAAAAAAGGATTCATCTATTGATGAATCCTTTTAAAATAGTGCAAGTTCTTTATTATATAATCAACATTGCGTCGCCATAAGAATAAAAATTATAACCTTCTTTTATTGCTTCGTCATATGCTTTCATTACAAAATCATAATCTGCAAACGCAGCTACCATCATCAATAAGGTTGACTTTGGTGTGTGGAAATTTGTAATCATACAATTGGCAATACTAAAATCATGTGGCGGGTGAATGTATTTGTTTGTCCATCCTTCAAACTCATTTAATGTACGGTTAGAAGACACTGAACTCTCTAAAGCCCTCATTACAGTTGTACCAACAGCACATACTCTTTTTTTCCTAGCTTTAGCAGTATTAATAGTATCTACAGCTGCTTTCTCTATAACCATTTCTTCAGAATCCATCTTGTGCTTAGACAAGTCTTCTACCTCAACAGGATTAAAAGTTCCTAAACCAATATGTAGTGTTACCTCAGCAAAATTTACTCCTTTTATCTCTAAACGCTTTAATAAATGCTTAGAGAAGTGTAATCCAGCCGTTGGCGCAGCTACTGCTCCTTCATGCTTAGCATAAATGGTTTGGTAGCGATCTTTATCTTCTGGCTCAACTTCTCTTTTTATATATTTTGGCAATGGTGTTACTCCCAATTCACCTAATTTTTCTCTAAACTCTTCATATCCTCCGTCATATAAAAAACGAAGTGTTCTACCTCTAGACGTTGTATTATCAATAACCTCAGCCACTAAAGCTTGGTCTTCTCCAAAATACAGTTTGTTACCAATACGTATTTTTCTAGCAGGATCAACTAAAACATCCCAAAGTCGTTGTTCTTTACTTAACTCACGTAATAAAAATACTTCAATTCTTGCTCCAGTTTTTTCTTTGCTACCAAATAAGCGTGCAGGAAAAACCTTTGTGTTATTTAACACCATCACATCATCTTCATCAAAATAATTGATTAAATCTTTAAACTGCTTGTGTTCAATAGTTTGCTCTGCCCTGTTCAATACCATTAAACGAGATTCATCTCTGTTTTCTGCTGGATGTTCAGATAATAATCCTTCTGGAAGTTCAAAATCGAATTGTGATAATTTCATGTATCTATTTAATTTAGACCGCTAATATACAATCTGAACATAGGGGTTGTCAAGTAAATTAGCAATTATATTTTATTTATTTGAATTCCGAGTATTTTTAAATCGTTCCAAAACTCCGGATATGACTTTGAAACCACTTCTGAATCCTTAATAATTACATCTGTCTTCAAAGTTAATGGCGCAAAAGCCATTGCCATTCTATGGTCTTGATAAGTTTCAATATGCACTGCTGACTTAATACTTGTAGTTTTTTTCAAATGTAATGAATCATTAGTAACAGATATTTCTGCTCCTAATTTTGTCAACTCATTTTTCAAAGCCTCTAATCGGTCCGTCTCTTTTATTTTCAAGGTATGTAATCCAAATAAATCACACGGCACTCCCATAGCAAAAGATGTAACGGCTATGGTTTGAGCTATATCAGGTGAGTCATTCAAATTAAATAACTTCTTACCCAAGTCATGAGTTGTTTTTGTAAGTTGTATTGAATTTGTTTTGAACTTAGTGGTTACACCAAATTCTTTGTAAATATCAACCAAACTTGCATCACCTTGTAATGAGTTTTCTTTATATGAGGACAACTCAACGGTAGTTCCTATGTCAGACAAGGCTATTAGACTATAAAAATAAGACGCAGAACTCCAGTCTGACTCTACAACAAACATATTCTTATTTATAGCATCAGTAGCAACCTTAAATGGCTTTACTTTTATAACATCATTTACAAATTTGGTTGCAACACCTAAATCATTCAACAAACTCAAGGTCATATTAATATACGGTACAGATGTAATTTCACCCTTAAGCGTTAATTGCAAACCATTTTTTAATACGGGAGCAATTAACAGTAACGCTGAAATATACTGACTAGAAACACCCGCATCTAAATCTACACTACTCTTACTTAACACCCCTCCTTTTATTAGTAATGGCGGAAACCCATCTTTTTCTTTATATGTGATTTTAGCGCCCAATGTTCTCAACGCTTCTACCAAAACACCTATTGGACGTTCCTTCATTCTAGACGACCCCGTCAACACACATGTTTTGTTTTCCTGTATAGACAAGTAGGCTGTTAAAAATCGCATGGCTGTTCCTGCATGATGAACATCTATACATTTTTCATTAGAAGACACTCCTTTTTGAAGCACCAGTGTATCGTCTGAATTTGATAAATTGTCAATCAGAAAATCATTAAACAGAGCCTGTAAAATCAATATTCTATTAGATTCTGATTTTGACCCCGTAATAGTCATCATCCTCCCGGAATGAATTACAGATTTACTGAGCTTCAAATCCATTACTTTCTCTTATGTTTCTTTAGTTGAAAATGCGCCATTAAAAAACCATATGCTAATGAAAACAATACTAATCCTATTATATAATTTCTAAACTCAGGTGTTTTCGCATACACCGAAAACTCTTGTGTAAAAGCGCTAATAAACACCTTTATTATTACAGCTACAATAAAAAATACGGTTGAAAAACGCAAACCTAAATGTAGTAACGATGGTGTATTTTGTTTATCACTCATTACTTTAATTTTTCGTTATTATGGTGCCTATCATGATCACGTTTAGTTTTCAAATCAAGTTTTTTATCAAATGCCTCTTGTAAATCTATATCAGTTTGATTTGCTAAACAAAGTACTACAAACATCACATCTGCTAGTTCTTCTCCTAAGTCTTTATTTTTATCACTTTCTTTTTCACTTTGCTCGCCATAACGTCGTGCAATAATTCTGGCTACTTCACCAACCTCTTCCGTTAATTGCGCCATGTTAGTTAATTCGTTAAAGTAACGAACACCATGGTTTTTAATCCAGTTATCTACGTCTAATTGTGCATTTTTAATATCCATTCTAAATCTTTTCTAAAACTATTTTTTCTGCATTTTTTTCTATTAATTTTTTATACACCAATTTTAAGTCCTCGTAATAAGATACTGGTATAATTGGAAAGTTTATTTGAAATGATTCTGAAATCTGTACTGAATTACCATGTTGTTTTACTAAAAAGCTATATTCTCCTAAATTATCAGACATCATCACCTTAACATTTTCTGGTATTGATTTTATTTTGTAGCCCTTGGGTATCGTTAAATTTATAATGTTTTTATTTGTTCTTGGGTACATAAAATCTACAGGATATTTTCTCTCATTTTTACTAAAGATATTATTTTCTTTAGTCAAGAACAACTTTGGTGACAAGTATAAATCATCACCTATTTGCTCTATTCCATCACTGTACACAAAATCATACGTTTGTTTAATTGGGCTTACTAATTGATTTTCATTAGCTACTTTAAAGTTTTTGATTGAGACCTCATTTTTAAACGCTACTTTTATAATGTCCTCATTTTTTACACTTCTAAATTTATTTCTGTAATTAAATGCATAATAATCTGACTTTTGACTACGGGCTTTCCCTTCTAACTCTAAGTTCTCTTTTAATTTCGCTAAAATCACAACTGAATTAACCGAATTCCTCTTTGGAAATAAATTTACCCAAGCTGAGCTACCATGCTCCCTTATTATCCTTCCTTTCCAATTTATCACTCTTTCTGGAAGAATATCAATTGACGTATTCAGTTCTGTTGCATCTAACAATAAAACATTATCATTAACTTCTATACCGCAAACAACATAATTAAACCCTTGCCTTGTAGGAAACATCGCTTCTCCATTTGATTTAGTTGAAGTCAATACAGGGTTAGCAGATACACCAACATACCTTAAAGCCGCTATTAACATTAAGTTAATATCCGCAACATTACCTTTACCTTCTTTATATGCTTTTTTAACTCCTAAATCTGGAAAATATCCTGTAAATCCATTCCATTTCACTTTCGATTTAATAAAGTCAAATACCAAACTAATTTTTTCAGTTTGACTAAGATTAGTTGTTATCAACTCATCTATGTCACTTTTAAAGTAATTATTTTTGTTTAGTTCTCTACCAAATGAATCTGACTCATAAATTTTCTTTGTAATTAAATCCCAACTTGTAGCATAATTATTAACTCTATCATCTAAACTCTTTGTTGATTGTAAATCGAAAGCTAGTTTGATGACATAATTATTTAATGGCACAGAATACGTTTCTTCTAATAACGCAGGGATGTTTTTTTCATTAAACTTTATAATTTTATCTTTATAATCTAATGTTCTTTCGAATTCTTGTAAGACAAATCCCCCAGGTTGATTTACCTTCTCCTTCCATTTAATATCTCTTCTAACCCGTCGCCCATCAAACTCTAACTTAATTTTATAATTTGACTTTATATTTTCATGCAAATCAAATGTAAAATACTCAGGTATCTTAATCTGATAATCAAACTCCTTAACAGGTATTATCTCTTGAAGTACTACATCTTTTATTTTATATACAAAGGGAGATTCTGTGAAATATTTTACATCTACTACGCTTCCTTCTTGAACATCGGGCATTACTATTTTTATTTTTTTCCAGTATTTATTATATTTTTCTTCAAAAACCTCTTTACTCTTTAATTTAGTCTTTTCAATTTTACCATTGACTAAATTATATGTTATCCCTTTTATTCCTTGAATAATCTCTTTTTTCTTTGCAGATTCGTCATATAAATCAATTTCTATATTTGCATAATCAAGACCTTTATTATTATTTATTTTAACTCTTCGCTCGTATTCTGTTATTAACACAAACCCATCATCTACTCTATATTCATAAAAAGATTTTTGTTTTTTATATACAACGGTAGCAGCAGAAGATGTATCAACTTCAACAATATCATTAACTTCTAACTTTCCAAACTTATAGTTTTGTGCATTTATTGTTGTCCCAAACAACAACACAGCAAATAATAACAGTATTTTTTTCATAATTCATTTTTAGTTATTATAAATTTCG
>CAJXHW010000077.1 GCA_913054565.1 uncultured Kordia sp.
ACTGGGCACCATTGTACAGAACCATTAATGGATAGATTTGAAATTCCCGGAACTGCACTTGCCTCTTTTGCCTTTTATAATACTTTTGAAGAAGTTGATATTTTTATAAATGCTCTGAAAAGAGCAATTAAAATGTTATTGTAACATGACTATAAAGGAGATACAAGACAAAATAATAGATGAATTTGCTCTATTTGATGAGTGGATGGATAAATATGAGCACATCATTGAATTAGGGAAAGATCTACCTATTATTTCAGAAAGTAATAAAACTGAGGATAACCTAATAAAAGGTTGCCAAAGTAGAGTTTGGTTACAGGCTGATTTAGTTGATGGTAAAATTATTTTCACTGCAGATAGTGATGCAATTATTACTAAAGGAATTATAGCATTAGTAATAAGAGTATTTTCACATCATACTCCAAAAGAAATTGCACAATCTGATTTGTTTTTTATTGATCAAATTGGGTTAAAAGAACATTTATCACCAACTAGAGCAAATGGCTTAGTGAGCATGATAAAAGAAATTAAGATGTATGCAATTGCATTTCAAACACAAGTAAATTAATATGTCAGAAGAACAAACAATAGATGTTGCAGAGTTGGGTGAGAAAATTGTGAGAGTTATCAAAACAATTTATGATCCTGAAATTCCGGTTGATATATATGAATTGGGATTAATTTATGATGTGATGGTCAATGAGGACTATGATGTTAAAGTATTAATGACCTTAACAACACCTAATTGCCCAGTAGCCGAAACCTTACCAAAGGAGGTTGAAGATAAAGTGAAAACAATTAATGGTATTAAAGACTGTGAAGTTGAAATCACTTTTGAGCCAGCATGGACAAAAGATTTAATGAGTGATGAAGCAAAATTAGAATTAGGAATGCTCTAAAATCATTTTTTAAAAATACTATAATTCCTGCTTCTTGCAGGAATTTCTTTTTAGAGTTCAATTGAATTTAAACTAAATAGAATGGGAGAAATTAGAAATAAAGTTGCCGAAAACACCAAACTTGTAACGTTTGATTTAGAAGATTATTACATAATTGGAAACCGTGTGCAAGTTGATATTTCCCAGTGGTTAGATCAAGGGTTTATTCTTAGAGAAAAAGAATTTAGAGCAGCATTAGATGCTCATAATTGGGAACAATACCAAGACTACTATGTTGCAGTAAATTGTAGTACAGAGGCCATTATACCTGCATGGGCATTTATGCTGTTTACAGTTAAGGCTACAACCTTTGCTAAAAAAGTAATTATAGGAGATTTGGAGGCGTTAGAAACATCACTATATAACTCTGAAATAGAGGGGCTTGATGTTGAACCTTATAAAGATAAATTTGTTATTATTAAAGGTTGTGCTAACAAACCAGTACCACAAAGCGCTTATGTAAATATCACAAGTAAACTTATTACAGTTGCTAAATCTATAATGTATGGTGAAGCGTGTTCATCTGTACCCTTATATAGAAAAAAATAAAAACCCAATCATTTGTAAAACACTTAATTAAGTAATTTTGCTAATAATTTTGCATTGTATATATTTGCCGACTAAATTTTTAAACTAATTTTTATGAAAAGAATAGTATTTGCATTTGCCCTAACGTTAATTTCTAGTAGCTTATTTGCTCAAGAAGAGGTAGCTAAAGATTCGATAAAAGACGGATGGAAAAGAGGTGGTAATGTATTAATCACATTCAATCAATCTGCATTTAATAATGAATGGACAGCTGGAGGTATTGGAAACATTGCAGCTAATATTTTAGTGAACTACGATTTCAATTACACAAAAGGGAACTTAATTTGGGATAATAAATTAATAGCTGATTACGGAGTTAATAAAAATGATGGTGATGACACTTTTAAAAAGAATAATGACCGTTTAGAATTAAACTCATTAGTAGGTAAAAAAATGAAAGGACACTGGTACTATTCATTTTACTTCAATATGAAAACACAAATGGATAAAGGTTTTGCATATGATGATAATAACGCTGCAATAGGAGCAACATCACATTTCTTTTCTCCTGTATATTTTCAGGCTGGACCAGGTTTTTTATGGAAAAAATCAGATAATTTTCACGTAAACATTTCACCAGCCGCGTCAAAATTAATTATAGTACATAAGGAATTTGCAGGTGCTTTTGGAACAGAACCAGGAGATACTGAACGTTTTGAATTAGGAGCTGCTGTAAGAGGATATTACAAAGTAGACTTGATGAAGAACATTTCTATGGAAAACATTTTAGCATTATATTCTAACTATTTAGAAGATGCTCAAAATGTAGATGTAGATTACACAATGAACTTAGCAATGCAGGTAAATAAATACATTTCTGCAAACTTAACGTTTCAAGCTATCTACGATGATAACACACAACGCAACGGTTTCCAAATTAGAGAAACTTTTGGTTTAGGGTTTAACTATGCGTTCTAAGACCATATCAATACATATAAAAAAAGGCTCGCTAAATAGCGAGCCTTTTTTTATTGTAGAAATTTTGTTGAGTTCATTATGCAAAATTTTCATCATAATCTGGGTATAAAAACTTGTTGTAAGGAAACCGCGTTATATGAATACGTCTTACTTCACGATACACACGTTTCTTAAAATCTTCAATATTTTCTGCTTCTGTTGCAGATATGAATAGCGCATTGTCGCCAATATCATTCATCCAAGTTTCTTTCCAATCGTCTAAAGTGTAATGTGCTTTTGTGCGTTCTGTAACAATATCATCTTCATCAATTGTTTCATACTCGTAGGCATCAATTTTATTAAAGACCATTATTGTTGGTTTATCGGCACTTTTAATTTCCCCTAAAATACCATTCACAGATTCAATTTGATCTTCAAAGGTGTCATGAGAAATATCAACAACATGTAATAAGATGTCAGCTTCTCTAACCTCGTCTAGTGTACTTTTAAATGAATCTACAAGTTGAGTTGGTAGCTTACGAATAAACCCTACAGTATCACTTAATAAAAAGGGTAAATTTTTAATAACAACTTTACGTACTGTAGTGTCTAAAGTGGCAAATAATTTATTTTCAGCAAACACATCAGATTTTGCAATGACATTCATTAATGTTGATTTACCAACATTGGTATATCCTACTAAGGCTACACGAATGAGCTCACCTCTATTACTACGCTGCGTTGCCATTTGCTTATCAATACTCGCCATTTTCTTTCTTAGTAAAGAAATTTTATCACGCACAATACGTCTATCTGTTTCAATTTCTGTTTCTCCAGGACCACGCATTCCAATACCACCTCTTTGACGCTCTAAGTGAGTCCAAAGTCCTGTTAAACGCGGTAAAAAATATTGGTATTGTGCTAGCTCTACCTGAGTTCGTGCATAAGATGTTTGTGCACGTTGTGCAAAAATATCAAGAATTAATAGGGTTCGATCTAAGATTTTACAATCTAGAACACGTTCAATATTTTTTTGTTGAGAAGGTGTTAATTCATCATCAAAAATGGCCGTTCCAATATCATTTTGTTCAATAAACAAGCGTACTTCTTCTAATTTACCTGTACCAATAAATGTTTTGGCATTAGGCATGTCCATACGTTGGGTAAAGCGTTTTTTAACATCACCTCCCGCAGTATAGGTTAAAAACTCTAACTCATCTAAATACTCTTTAGATTTCTCTTCATTTTGAAGTCGTGTAATTATTCCAATAAGCACTACATTTTCATGCTCAATTTGTTTCTTTTCTATCATAATTCAAATTCGATGGTGTAAAATTACGTATAAGATTCTAATTTACTAATTTAGACAATCAAAATAACATAGAAACCCATATGAATTCCATAGTTACTATTGCCTTTTATAATCTTGAAAATTTATTCGACACAAAAGATGATCCCAACACTCTGGATCGTGATTTTTTACCTTGGGGTAAAAGGTTTTGGACTGAAAGAAAATACCGAAAAAAAGTATTTAAGATGGGTAAAGCAATTTCTAATATAGCTAAAAACAGAACAGGAAAATCCCCTGCTTTGGTAGGGCTTGCAGAGGTTGAAAATGCAACTGTTGTTAAAGATTTAATAGAGAGTAAATATTTAAAAGAGTCTAATTATAATTTTGTGCATTATGATTCGCCAGATGAACGAGGTATAGATGTGGCTTTACTTGTAAATGAAGATTATTTTGAGGTTGAGTATTCTGAAACAATTCCAATTTCTATTTATGAAAGTAATGGCGTAAAAGATTATACGCGAGATGCGTTATATGTGCAAGGATATTTAAATGATGAGGAAGTACACGTGTTTGTTTGTCATTGGCCATCACGACGAGATGGTGCAGATTCAACAAGTCATAAGCGTATACAGGCTGCAGAGCAAGTGTCTGGTTTTATTGAAGCAAATGAAGGCATTAATGAACAGTCTAAAATCATTATCATGGGTGATTTTAATGATAATCCAGTAGATGTAAGCGTTAAAGAGTATTTAGTGACCGATACGTTGTACAATCCGTTTGAAAAATTAATGAATATTACGCGAGGAAGCTTGAGTCATTATGCCAAATGGCATTTGTTTGATCAAATTATTTTTTCGCATAATTTTTTCAAGTTAGAAAAAGGTAAGCATGGTTTTCAAAGCGCTGAAATTTTTGATGCGCCATTTTTAACAGAATGGGAAGGCCGCAATAAAGGGGAGCCATTTAGAACCTTTAGTGGCAAACGCTATTTAGGAGGTTATAGTGATCATTTTCCGGTTTATATTAATTTGAGAAAAGTAGAGTAATTATTCATTACAGAGGAGTTATAATATTGAGGAAGAAAATCGTATTCCTCATCTTAAATTTTATTAGAAGAATTATTGATTAATCATCACTTTTCAAATTAAAATACTTTTATTTTGTCACCTGTTATTTTTTATAAAAATGAAAAAATTTTACCACCTCTCTACATGTGATACATGCAAGCGTATTATTTCAGAGTTGAATTTACCTACAAATGTAGTATTACAAGATGTAAAAACGGAAACGATAACAATTGCTCAACTGGAAGAGATGCACACACTCTCTGGAAGTTACGAAGCGTTGTTTAGTAAACGTGCAAAATTGTATAAAGAAAAGGGCTTAAAGAATAAACTTCTTACTGAGGCAGATTATAAAGCATATATATTAGAACATTATACATTTTTAAAGCGCCCTGTTTTAATATTAGAGGATCGTATTTTTATAGGGAATTCTAAGAAAACAATAGAATCAGCTAAAGAACGCCTTCATGTTAAGTAAAAATAATTTTGCCTTTGTAGCTGCATTTTTAGTTCAGGTGTTTTATGGTGTAACTTTCACATTTGCTAATGATGTCATAGATGGGGGGTATATAAAACCATATGGTTTTATATTATTACGCTTATTTGGTGCCACACTTTTATTTTGGTTGTTTGGTTTTATAGCTCCAAAAGAACGTGTAGCCACAAGAGATTATTTCATATTCATGGCTGCAGCATTTTTTGGGGTTGCCCTGAATATGCTAACGTTTTTTAAAGGACTGTCTTATACCACACCAATTCACGCCTCAGTAATTATGGTGGTTGTGCCTATATTAGTCTTGTTGATGTCAGCATTCATATTAAAAGAAAAAATTACATCTATAAAGGTTATTGGTGTGATTCTAGGACTTTTAGGGGCTTTAATATTAACCCTATACGGTAAATCTGCAGTAGCTACAGATAACATTTTATTAGGCAATTTTTTAGTGTTTATTAATGCAGTATCTTATAGTATCTATATTATTATCATTAAACAATTAACGAGTAAATACCACCCTTTTACATTTATAAAATGGCTTTTCTTGTTTGGTTTACTAATGGTTGTACCATTTGGTTATACAGAATTAAGAGAGGTTGTATGGGTAACGTTTACGCCATACATATATTTTTCAGTAGCTTTTGTTATTGTAGCTGCCACCTTTGGAACATACATATTAAATCCGCTTGCCTTAAGACAGTTAAGAGCATCGACAGTAAGTACGTTTTTGTATTTGCAGCCTGTAATTGCTGGGATATTTGCTATTATGATGGGAAGTGATACTTTAAATACCACAAAGCTAATTGCAGCAGTATTAATTTTTATTGGTGTATATTTAGTGAGTAAACCTAATAAAAAGGTAAAAGCTGTTTAATGATCTATTCAACAAGAATTTTTAATTACATAGATGAAATCCCTAATCTGGTTTGGGAAAGTTTAGCAATAGCAAACAATGTTTACTTTACTAAGCCGTACTTAAAAGCTTTTGAAACACATAACACCCATAGAATACAGTTTTTTTATTTGGTAGTTTATAATGCAAACGAGCCAGTATCAATAGCTATAATTCAAGTGTTGGAATTTGATTTTGTTGCGGCAGACTTTACGTCAAACGCTAATGCGTTTATTCAAAAAGTCAGCTTTTGTTTAGGAAATTTAATTAAGCGTAATTATGTGAAAATCATGATTTGTGGAAGTGCTTTTTTAAGTGGTGAGCATGGAATTTATATTAAACCTAACCAAGACAAAAAGCGAGTTTTAGACCAATTAATAAAAGGTATACAGGCAATTATAAATGCCAATAGGTATTTGGAAAAATGGGTTGATATTATTTTGTTAAAAGACTTTATAACCAAGTCTTTACCTATTGCGAATAACTTAAAAACGTATAATTACTCTCCGGTTCAGGTAGACCCAAATATGGTGCTTACATTAAACCCTAGTTGGAATAGTTTTGAAGACTATTTAGCAGCGTTTAAATCTAAATTCAGGGTTAAAGCTAAAAAGGCATATAAAACCAGCAGTGCTTTAGTAGCAAAAGATTTTACTTCAGAAGAAATAAGAATTTATAAGAATGAGCTGACAAAACTTTATTATAATGTTAAAGATAGATCAAACTTTAATCCAGAGACCTTAAATATTACCACATATGTTTCCTTAAAAGAGGCCTTAAAAGAACACTTTGTGTTTAGAGGCTATTTTTTAAATGATAAACTTGTAGGGTTTATGAGTGGTGTGATAAGTCAGAATAGTTTAGACGCCCATTATGTTGGTATTAATTACGACTTAAATAAAAAGCATGCTATTTACTCTAGAATACTGTATGACTATGTAAAAATAGGATTAGAATCTAAGTTAGAAACGATCAACTTTGGAAGAACTGCAGGAGAAATAAAAAGTACTTTAGGAGCTGTTCCAGAAGAGCTAACCTGTTACGTACGTCATAAAAAATCGGTAGCTAACTTTTTATTTAAACCCTTTATTAGAAAAATTAGACCGTCAGTTTTTGAACAGCGTTTTCCGTTTAAAACAGAACAATAAAAAAGGCTTTACATCTGTAAAGCCTTTTTTGATTTCCGTGAATTGTAAATTAGGTCCACCCATTTATAATTCCACCCATTAAAGCGAAAGCTACTACCCAGTAACAACCATCATATACTTAAATGAACGTTGCTCAAATAAGCCGTTGGTTACAATTACAGGTAGTACAATAAATAAAGCCAACATTGTACCATGTGCAGCACCGTGCTTAAAGGTCATAAACTCAGGTGTGCCATGTGGCATTTCTGGGGGACCTCCCATAAATACTATTGTCATAATAAAGAATGCTGCTAAAAATGCTAACACTACAGATAGTCCAAAGGTTAGTGCCATATTACTATTTTTAGCTTTTTCTTCAGTCATACCAATTTCGTTCATCCATATTGTACCAAATACTTTTGGGTGATACCATACAAAACCTACAACTAAAGTTGAAAGCGATGCTACTAACAATGCAAGCCAGTTAATGTTTTCCATAAGATTATTGTTTAAAGATTAGTTTTCCCTTTTGTTGGGATTTAGAATACGTTATTCCTCTTTT